>JAJYDP010000749.1 GCA_021777365.1 Chloroflexota bacterium
CCCATAGGAGAGCCGTCGCGCCCCGTCCAGCACGAGGCGGTCCCACGCCGAGACTCCCGCAAGATCGACCGGCACGTCGAAGGTCGTGCGCCGGCCCGCGAAGTACTCGTCGAGTTCGCGTTCCGCCGCCGCCAGCGCGCCACGCCACGCCCCGGGCAGCCCCGGTCCATCGGGGACTACCGGGCCGCCCAGTCTTCGCCCCAGGTCGTCGAGGAAGTCGCCCGTCTCGGACGCCAGCTCGATCGCCAGGATCCCGCGATCGCCGGCCGCCAGGTGAAGGATCCCCCACGGCGCAGGGTGCCGGACGAAGGCGGCCACGGGCCCGGCGTCGCCCGCTCGCGCACGGCCCGCAGCCGCCGCGCGTGCGCGAGCCTCATCCGCGGTCCGTCTGCCGGCGCCCGATGCCGCCACCGCCGCCCGCGTCCTCGGGATCGCGAGCGCGAGTTCGCCGTCCAGCGACGGCGCCTCCGGCAGCGGATCGCCCGCCCGCAGCAGCCGTTCCACGGCCGCGTCGTCCGTCCGCGTGGCAGGTCGTGCGCTCATCGGTCCACCTCCACCCAGACGGCGAGCATGGCCCGCAGCCGCCGCAGCCCCTGGCTGACGTGCTGTCGCGCCGTGGCGTCGCTGCATGCCAGCGCCCCGGCCACGTCCGGGTACGCTCGGCCCTCGAGTACGCGGCGCACCACGGCCACCCGCTGGCGCTCGGTCAGCTGCAGCAGGGCGGCCCGGACCGCCTCCCGCAGCTCGGCGGCCGCGAGCAGCTCGGCCGGGTCTCCGCCCGTGGCGCGCACTGGCCCACCGGCGAGGGACGAACGGTCGCGGACCAGCGGCACGTCCGCCCCTGCGACGTGCGCGTCGCCGTCCAGGGACCCCGCCGACAGCGCCGTCCGCACCGCGTGCCGCCGATGCGCGTCCCGCGCCAGGTTGCCGGCGATGCGGTAGAGCCACGCGCGCACGTTGGCGTCATCGGCGAGTCGCGCGTAGGCGCGGAATGCGCGCAGGAACGTTTCCTGGTGCAGGTCGGCGGCGTCCTCGGGGCTTGGCGCCAGGCGGCGCAGGTAGCGGTAGATCTCGACCTCGTGCACCGCCACGATCTCCTCGAAGGGGGGCCTGGGGGGTGCGACCGACTCCGCGACGGGCATCACGATCATCACGTGCAGTGTGACGCGCGAACCGCCCGATCGTGAATGACCGGCACGCGGGGGTGAAGGTTCGTTCACCTCGCCTTACCCGCCGCCCCTGCCTGGCTTTCAGACAACTCTAAGGTTCCGTGCCCAGCATGGAGACCGTCGGGAGCGCGGATCCGGCCCACCGGCGCCGCACCGGGTCCGGTTTCGAGCCGCTCCGCCGCCCGACATTCGTCTATCGCCAACCGCTGTCCGGACGGGCGGCCGAATCACCTGGATGACGCCAATGACCGTATCTGCCCGCACCCTCCGCCGCGTGTCGCACCCGCGGACGTGGTCCGTGCGTGCCGGGGATGTGGCCGCGCTCGTGCTCGGGAATGGCCTCCTGATCGGCGCGATGTGGGTGCGCCACGGCCAGGCCGTGGAGCTCCACTCGCTGTCGGGGGTCCTCATCGCGGCGGGCCAGCTCACCGCCCTGTACGGCACGTACCTGGTGCTGCTGCAGCTCGTCCTGATGTCGCGCAGCCCGTGGCTCGACCAGGTCTTCGGGTCCGACCGGGTGGCCGACCTGCATCGCTGGGTCGGCTTCACCGGCATCCTGCTCCTGGCCGCGCACGGCGTCTTCACCATCGTCGGGTACGCGCTGGCCTACGGGAACGGCATCCCGGGCGAGGCGTTGACGATCCTGACCACGTACCCGTATGTGCTGATGGCGACCGCTGGCATGGGCCTGTTCGTGGGCATCGGGATCAGCTCGGTCCGCCTGGCGCGGCGGCGCCTGTCGTACGAGACCTGGTACGGGATTCACCTGTACGCGTACCTGGCGATCGCCCTCGCGTTCATGCACCAGCTCGCCGTCGGCACCGACTTCATCGGGGACCCGGTCGCGCGTCTCTACTGGATCGCGCTGTACGTGGTCGCCGGCACACTGATGCTCGTATTCCGCTTCGGGCAGCCGCTCCGGCTGTCGCTCCGCCACCAGCTGCGCGTCGCCAACATCGTCCAGGAGGCGCCGGGCGTCGTCTCGATCTACGTCACCGGGCGCGACCTCCACCAGCTCGCCACGCGGGCCGGACAGTGGTTCAGGTGGCGCTTCCTCACCGCCGACGACTGGTGGCGGAGCCATCCGTTCTCGCTCTCCGCCGCCCCGAACGGCCGGTTCCTCCGGTTGACCGTCAAGGGCCTCGGCGACCACACCCGGACGCTGCAGCGCCTGCGGATCGGCACCCGCGTGTTCGTCGAGGGGCCGTACGGCAACCTGACCGGGGCCCGGCGGACACGACCGCGCGTGCTGATGATCGCGGGCGGCATCGGCATCACCCCGCTGCGTGCTCTGCTCGAGGACCTGCCGGCCGGGCGCGGTGACCTGACGCTGCTGTATCGCGCGCACCGGGAAGAGGATCTCGTGTTCCGACGCGAGCTCGAGCAGCTCTCGGCGCTGCGGGGCGCCACGGTGCACTACCTGGTCGGGGGACGCGGGACGCCGGACCTGCCGGGCGACCCGCTCGCCCCGGGGTCCCTGCGGCGGCTCGTCCCCGACGTTCACCAGCGCGACGTCTACGTCTGCGGCCCCCTGTCCATGATGGACACGGTCCGCCGCAACCTGCGGGCACTTCGCGTGCCGTCCGCGCAGATCCATTACGAACGCTTCGCGTTCTGACGCCGGAGTACCTGACCATGCTTCCACGACGCGCAGTCGTCGCGCTCGCCACCACCGCCGTCGCGATCGCGCTGCTCCTGAACTTCAAGACACCCTCGGGCCTGGTCGTCGGCACGACGTCCGTGGCTGTCGGACAGCCGGCCACCCCGGCGGCGGTCGCTCCGAGTGCCCCGGCCGGGGCAAGCGCCGGGCAGACCGGCGCCACATCCGGGGCGTCGTCCTCCTCGAGCGCACAGGTCGCGGCCCAGGCGACGCCACAGGCCCAGGCGACGCCGCAGGCCCAGGCGACCCCGCAGGCCCAGGCGACCCCGCAGGCCCAGGC
>JAJYDP010000750.1 GCA_021777365.1 Chloroflexota bacterium
TCGCGTCGCTGCTCCTCGCCGCCTGCGGCGGCCCGGCGCCCTCGGCGACCATCCGGTCGGCGACGGCGAGCCCTGCGGCGCCCGCGCCCACCTCGTCGAGCCCGACGAGTGCGAGGCCCTCGTCCTCGCCGACGTCGATCGCGAGCAGCTCGCCTGTTCCGTCGAATGCGTCACCGTCCTCGAACCAGGTCGGCATCACCGTGACCTCGGCTCTCGGACGCACGACGAGCAGGCTGTTCAGCCGGTCCACGAAGGTGCCCGCGCTCGGCCAGGCGGTGACCTGGCGGTTCGACGGGGGACCGGACCTCGCGGGCCGGACGATGCAGATCCAGTCCCTCACGGCCCTCCGCCCCACCACCTGGACGACGATCGCGACGGTGACCGCCGACGCGGGCGGCATCGCGACGTACACCGCTGCGTTCGATCGCCCGACCTTCCTCTCGCTGCGCGCGCTCGTACCTCCCGGGGACGGAGCCGCGGGCGGTTCGTCCGACGGCCTGCAGGCCAGCTGGCGCGGGACCGGGGCGTGCCCGGAGGTCGTCATGGCGCCCGGGCCGGTGACGTACCAGGGTCCGCTCACGACCAGTCCGGGCGGCACCCACTACCAGGTGATGACGGGCCCGGACGCGGCCGGCGACGAGCAGTCGACACTCACGGTGAGCTCCCTGTCCGATGGATCCACCGGCTGGACCTATGTCTTTCCGGCCTGCCAGTCCCCGTCGTCGCCGGTAGTCGCCGCCGACGGCACGGCCTACGTCCTGACCGCGGATCCCCGCCGGCGGTTCACCAGCGGCCGGCTGTACGTCTTCGCACCGGCCGGCCTGCGCGTGACGCGGGCGCTCACCGGACTCCTCGGCAGTCTCGTGCGCGCCCCGGACGGGACGGTGTATCTCGCGGCCGATGAGGAGACCGCTCGCCCCGGCAGCAGCTGGCAGGGGATCTGGCACGCCTCGTACCTCGCGGCTCTCGACCCGACGGGTCGCCCGAAGCCGGGCTGGCCGTACGTGTCGTCGGTCCCCCTGTCGGCCCCGTCCTTCGGCGCCAGCGGCGCGCTCTACCTCGCCGCCGGCTTCCAGATCGGGCTGACGGACGTGCCGGCCGCGGCCCAGCGCGTCCATACGGTCGTCGCGCTGCGTCTGGACGGATCGCTCGTGCCGGGATGGCCGTTCACGCTCCCGGCGGGCACGAGTGCGACGCTCACCTCGATCAGCGAGGGCAACGACATGGTGTTCCCGCAGCCCCCGATTGTGGGCAGCGACGGCACCGTCTACGTCGTGGCCTCGAAGGGCAGCTGGGGCGGGGATGGCGATCTCGTCTTCGCCCTGGCGCCCGGCGGCTACCTCAAGGCCGGCTGGCCGTACGCCATCACGCTCGACCGGGGCGGCTTCCTCGTCGCCACGGGCGGCGCGCCGGGCGCCACCCCACCCGCGATCGGGCGCGACGGCACGGTGTACCTGGCCCACCGCGTGGGCTCGCTGACGACGGGGCACGACGAGATCCTCGCCCTTGCGCCCGACGGTCAACCTCGGACGGGGCGGCCCGTGGCCCTGCCCGATCGCGCAGCGCCCGCGACGGCCGCCTGTCCCGCCTCGGGCGGCTTCTACGCCGGATGCTGGCTGCGCCTCGCGTCGGACGGTCAGCTCGTGGTCCACGTCTTCACCGATCGGCCGGACGTCACGACGCCCGTGTGCCTGGCCCCGGACGGACGGCGGGTCACGTGCTCGGCCGCGGCCAGCACGGCGATCCTGCTCCCGTGAGCTGCGCATCCGGCGCGCGAGCGTCCCGTGTCGGGACCGGCCGCGACCTGCGCCGGAGCTTCCTCGCCGCGTCGGCGACCGTCGTCCTGGTCGCTGCCTGCACGGGGCGGACGTCGTCGCCCACGGTCCCGCCGCTCGGCCAGAGCGCCCCGCCGCCCCCGAGCGCAGCATCCGCCCCGCCTCAGCCGGCATCGCCGTCGCCGGCCGTCTCGCCGCCAGTCACACCCACCACGAGCTTCCAGCCGGGCGCTCTCGCCTTCCGGGGCGCGCAGCACGGCCTGCTCGGGGGAGGGTTCCTGAGCCAGGATGAGTCGGGTCCCGGGATCGTCCTGGCAACCGCGGACGGCGGCGCCACCTGGCAGGTGCGCGCCCTGGTCGCCGCCCCACCCGCGTCGCGCGTGGGCTCGCTCCCCTACGGCGGCTACATCCGGGGGATCGCCGTCGCGCGCGACGGCACGGCCTGGCTGTGGGGGGATCGCATGGCCCCGCTCGCCAGCACCGACGAGGGCGCGACCTGGCGACCGAGGACATGGGCGGCCCGACGGTACTCGATCTCGTCGCAGGGCGCGTGATCCGGATGAGCGGCACCGCCTCGCCGGTGGGCTGGAGCCCCGACGGCCGCCTCGTGCTCGTCGCGGCCGACGGCACCTCGCGGCTGTGGAGCCCCGACGGACGCTCGACGCCGACCGGCCTGCCGCCCGGCGACCCGCTCTACGGCCCCACGCTCGCCCGGGTCGCGATCCGTCCGCCCATCGGCGGCACCGTGTTGGTCCTCATCGGCCGCGGAACGACGCTGACGCTGCCGGCCGACCCGGGGAGCAGCGCGATCTGGGCGCCGGACGGCCGCTCGTGCGTCGTCACGACGGCGGGGCAGGGGACTCCGATGGTCCTCGTGCGGGTCGGACTGCCGTGAGCGTCAGGGCAGGGGGCCCAGGCGCGACGCCGCGAACCAGGGCCTCCCCGCCGGCCTCCCGGTCTTCGCCCGCGCCGCGATGACCCAGGGCCCCGCGAGGCGTCCCTCAGGCGGCCGGTCACTCCCCCCGAGATCTGGGCCGATGCGAACCGCGAGGAAAGCGAGCCGTGCTTCCGCCTCGATCCCGCGCGACGAACCTCGGGGCACGATGACCGTCGCGCGATCGAGGAACGGCAGCCGCTCGCTGTCGAGGAGCGGGGTCGGCTCCGGGCCGGGGGCGCCGTACCACACGAGCTCGCCCGGTCGAATCAGCTGCCGGGCGTCTCCCATCCGCGACGCGGTGCGCGCGCCCCGGTCCGGGAATCGCGCGTGCGGTACACCACGTACGGCCGGGCAAGGTAGCCGACGGGCACGCTGAACACGTGGACGAGCCG
>JAJYDP010000751.1 GCA_021777365.1 Chloroflexota bacterium
AGCTGAGGCGTGTTCGTGTATGCGGAAGGGAGGATAGCGCATGGACGCGGGAGCGCCCCGCGCGGACGCGACCGTGCCCGGATGACGGCACGCCGCGGCCATGCCGGGGCCGGATGACGGCGCGCCGCGCCCGTGCCCGGGGCCGGATGACGGCGCGCCCCTCCCCGGCTACGCTCTGTGTGTGAGCGTGCATCGCGTCCCCGCGCGCGGGTCCGCCCGACGGCCTTCGGTCCGGCAGACCGCCGCGTCGAGGTCTTCGGTCCGGCCGTCTTCGGCCCTGCGGTTGCCGGTTTCGCGCCCATCGGCACGGCGGTTCCCGCCCCTGCGGTTGCCGGTTTCGTGCCCATTGGACAGGCGGTCCTCGGCCTCGCGGCCACCGGGGCGGTTCCGCCCCGCGGGTCGGGGTTGCCAGATCGCTCGCCCCGCTGCGGCGCCCGTCTGATGCTGACCCTCGTCCTGACCCGGCACGGGTCCACCACGCGCTCGGATCCCGAGCAGCACCTCGGTCAGCACCTGGATCTCCCGCTCTCCGACGCCGGCCGTGCTGCGGCCCGCGCGCTGGGCGAGCGCCTGGCTGGGGTACGGCTCGACCGGGTCGTCGCGAGCCCGCTGCTCCGCGCGCGCGAGACCGCGTCGCTCGTCGTCCCGGGTCGCCGGGCGGAGACGGATGTCCGGTTGCTCGAGATGGACTATGGCTCCTGGGAGGGGCTCACCTACGGGGAAATCGAGGCCGTCGACAGCGAGGCGCGCCGCCGATGGGAGGCCGATCCGGCGGGTCGGGCATGTCCGGGCGGGGAGTCGGGCGCCCAGGTCGCGCGTCGGGTCGGCGCCTTCCTGGACGACCTGATCGCGTGGGCGTCCGGCTCGGCCCGTGGGTCGTCCGACGCGCCGGCCCCGTCCGGCGGATTGCCGTCGGCCGGTGGGCCGAGCTCATCCGACGCGTCGGCCCCGTCCGGCGGATTACCGTCTGCCGGCGAGCCGCGCTCATCCGACGCGGTCGCCCTCGTGGTTGCGCACTCCACGACCAACCGCGTCCTCCTGTGCGTGGCGTTGGGGGTCCCGGTCCGCGACTACCGGCGCCGGTTCGTGCAGGCGCCGGCGAACCTGACGGTGCTCCGGTTCCCCGGCGGCCGCGCCGATGGCGCGCAGCTGCTGGTGGCCAATGACGTCGCGCACGTCCGCGGGATCCGCGGCGTCACCTGGGGGTAGCGGGCCCGAGTCAGGACGCCCGGCGCAGTCGCGTGATCAGCCCCAGGCGCCAGGCCACGAACAGCACCACGGCCGCGACGCAGGCGACCGCCATCAGCGTGTCGAACGGCGAGAGGATCCGGCGCACGTCGATCCAGTTGGCGCCGAGGACGGTGCCGACCCAGACCAGCAGGATGGTCCAGGGCACGGCCCCGAGCGTGGAGTAGAGGATGAACCTCCCCAGCGGCATCCGCGTGACGCCCGCCGGGAAGCTGATGAACGTCCGCACGACCGGGAGCAGGCGGCTGAAGAACGCGGTCTGCGGGCCCCAGCGCTCGAAGAATCGGTCGGCCAGGTCGATCTCCTCGTGGCGGATGAGCAGGTATCGGCCGTACCGCTCCAGGAACGGCCGGCCGCCCCAGGCGCCGATGGCATAGGCGACCAGGGAGCCGGCGGTGTTGCCGACGATCGCGACGGCCACGACGATCCAGAACGACCAGGCGCCGTGCGTCAGCGGCTCGACGCTTGACGGGCTCGACACGAGGAAGCCGGCGAAGGGGAGGACCAGCTCGGAGGGGAGCGGGATCATGGCCGATTCGATGGCCATGGCCACGCCGACACCGAGGTAGCCCACGGTGCCGTAGAGGTGGGTCAGGATGGGGATGACGATCTGGTCGACGAAGGCAAGCATGCCGGCGGAGTCTAGCAGTGCCGCCGGTCCCGGCGGTGCAGCGACGGTGGGGCGCGACCCGACCATGCCCTCGACGGCTGCAGCGCGCGCGGCGCTCCCGCCCCGGCACTCCCGCCGTCGCGCTCTCGCCCCGGGCGCTACCCGTCCCCGTCTTCCCGGACGCCGCCCTCCGTGCGGGGCGCCTGCTCGGTACACTCGCGCCATGGCAGCGATCCGCATCGTCGACGTCACGTCGGACTCGGCCTTCGGGCTGGTCCCGCCGTGCGCGGATCCGTCGTTCGACCACCGCACCTGCGACTACTGGGAGGACGCGGTGGCAGGGACCCGCGTCCATCGGGATTCATGGCTCCGGCCGCATCCGCCCGAAACGCCGACCCCTGGCCGCTCCGGCGGGGACGCCTGGAACCCGTTCCTCGAGGATGCCTCGCAGCGCACGCCAGCGTTCAACCCGTTCGCCACGCGCGCGGCTCCCATGAGCGAGCCGGCCGGGAACGAGGTCGCAGGTTCGCCCGGCAGCCCGCCCGGCAGTTCACTGGCCGGTTCGCCCGGCAGTTGGCCCGGCAGCCCGCCCGGCGGGTCACTGGCCGGTTCGCCCGACCGGGACTTCATCGAGGCCTGGACCGACAACCCCTTCGCGCCGACGCCCCGCCGTGTCGTGGGACCCGCTGCGGGCGCTCCCCGGAAGCTCACCCTGCTGACGCGCGGGCTCGAGGTCTTCGGCAGCTATGCCCGGGTGCTCCTGGTCGACGACCGCCCGGTCGCCTACTGCCAGTTCGGGCCGCTCTCGGCGTACCCGAGGGCGCTGCGGCTGCGCGACCTCTATCCGCATCTCCCGAGCTCGCCGCTGCCCGCGGTGATCACCTGTATCGCGACGGCCGCGGAGGCGCGTCACCGCGGACATGCCCTCGAGCTCGTGACGGACGTGTGTCGTGAGCTCGGTCGGCGGGGGTTCTCGGCGGTCGAGACGTACCCGGAGGCCGGAGCTCGGCCGGACGCCACCAGCGCCGCGTCCCCGGCGTTCTGGGAGCGGGCCGGATTCGAGATGATCGTCGCGGACGAGCGGTTTCCGGTGATGCGCCGCGAGCTCTGATCCTGCGGTGCGTGGTCCCGCGTGCACCAGGTGCACGTAAGCGACGAGTTGAGAGTGCTGACAGTCGCGCCCGTGCACGGGATGCACGCCAGTGACCCTTTGGCCGTCGAATCGGCCGTCGCCGCTCAC
>JAJYDP010000752.1 GCA_021777365.1 Chloroflexota bacterium
GGGGCTCATCGACGTGGCGGCGCTGTACCGGGAGGTCCGCCTGCCGATCGGGCCCTTCGCGACGGGAGCGGCCGGTTTCGGGACCGTCGGCGGGGGCGCGTTCGGTGGCTCGAGTCTCGCCGCGGGTCGGTCACCCAGCTACGCCCGATCCGCCCTCCTGGGAGTCGTCTTCGCGGCCGGCTGGACACCGTGCATCGGCCCGGTCCTCGGCGGGATCATCGGCCTGGCGTCGGTAAGTGCCAGCGTCACCGAGGGCACCGTCCTCCTGGTCGCGTACGCGGCGGGCCTTGCGATCCCGTTCGTCCTGGTGGCAGTCGGCGCCACCGCCGTCAGTGCCCGTCTCGGCTGGCTTCGCGACCACCACCGGCTCGTCTCCGCGACGACCGGCGTGATGCTCGCCACGGTCGGGTTCCTGATGATCACCAACACGTTCGTCCGCCTGTCTGGCCTGGTCGGCCCGCTCTCGTGAGGTGCTTCCAGCATGAGTGAGACGGTCCGTGGGCGGTCGATCGCCATGCCCACTGAGCCGGCGAACGACTTCGACGGGGCGCTCGTGGTCTCGCCGGCCGATCTGCTCGCGCGGATCTGGCACGTGTTCACTTCGATGCGCACCGGCCTTGCGCTGATACTCGGCGTGGCCCTGCTCGGACTCGTCGGGACGCTGGTCGTCCAGGCTCCGCCCGGCCTCTCGAGCGATCCGGGCGCCCACGACGCGTGGCTCGACTCGGTCCGGCCCAGGTACGGTGGCTGGACGGGCATCTTCGACGCGCTCGGCTTCTTCTCGATGTTCGGCTCGGTCTGGTTCCGGGGAATGGTCGCGCTCCTGATGACCAGCATCGTCGCTTGCTCGGCCAACCGGGCGCCGCACCTCTGGCGCCAGGCCACCCGTCCGCCGCTCAGGATGAGCCCCCAGTTCTTCGATCACGCCGCCATGGGAGCCACGATCGCCGGCGAGGAGCCGATCCGGGTCACGGCCGACCGCGCCGTGGCCGCCCTGCGCCACCGCCGGTACCGGACCGTGGTGATCACGGAGGAGGACCACATCCACGTCTACGCGGATCGCTTCCGGTGGGCGCCGTTCGGAACCGTGGTCGCACACCTCAGCCTCGTCCTCGTTCTCGCCGGCGTCATCATCGGGACGAGCTTCGGGTTCCGCAACGCGGACTTCGCGGCCCCGATCGGGTCGCGGGTCGAGGTGGGCAACGGCACCGGACTGACCCTCGAGGCCACGGCATTCACCGATTCGTACAACGCTGAGACCGGGGCTCCGAGCGACTACGCCAGCGACATCGTCCTGTACCGGGACGGCGTACGGGTAGCGGCGCAGACCGTGCGGGTGAACCAGCCGCTGCGCTACGGAGGCGTCAGCTTCTACCAGTCGTTCTTCGGGCCGGCCGCGAGCATCCGGATCGCGGACGCGAAGGGTGCGGTGCTGTTCGACCGCGGCGTCCCGCTCCTCTACGGATCGAGCGACGACAGCGAGCGGATCGGGCAGATCGCGCTGGCAGACCAGGGCCTGCGGGTCCTTGTCGTCGCCGCGGCCTCGGGCGAGGTGAGCCCGACCATCAGGCCCGGCCAGGTCCAGGTGGAGGTCTACCAGGCCGGGTCGCAGGCGCCGATTGACCTCAAGGTGATCGACCAGGGCAAGCCGGCGACGATCGGCCCGCTCAACGTGACCTTCGTGAGGGAGCGCCAGTTCACCGGGCTCATCGTGGCGCGCGACCCGGGCGCCACCCTGGTCTGGTCCGGGGCGATCGCCCTGATGCTCGGCGTCTTCCTCGTCTTCTTCTTCCCGAACCGGCGGATCTGGGCACAGATCAGCGGCCGGCGCGATGGAAGCGACATCCGGGTCGGCGCGCTGGTGCGCCACGACGTCGCGTTCCAGTCCGAGTTCCAGCGCCTCATCGAGGATCTTCGCCACGACCTCGCGGGCCGGGCAGAGAGCTGAAGGAAGGGACGGAGTCATGTTCAAGATGTCGGAGTACAGCTTCGTCGCCGGCCTCCTGTCGGCGGCGCTCGCACTTCTCTGCTACGGGGCTGCGTTCGCCTCCGTGCGCATCGCCCACCGGCGCACCGCCCTCGCACCGGCGGGCGCGGGGGCGTCGCCCCTGGGTGGTGGCGCCTCGGTGACGATCGTGACGCGCGGCCCGAGCGGGCTGGCAGCCTACGGCACGCTCATCACGTGGCTCACCTTCGTCTTCCTGACGGCATCACTCCTCTTCCGCACGATTGCCGTGGGCCATGGACCGTTCGCCAACATGTACGAGTTCTCCGTCGCCTTCGCGTGGGGCGTCTCGGGGATCTACCTGTACTTCGAGCGCCGCTACCACCAGCGCGTCCTCGGACTCATCGCCCTGCCGATCGCGCTGGCACTGCTCCTCTACGCGACGACGATCCCCTCCGCGTCAGAACCACTCCTGCCGGCGCTCCAGAACAACCTCCTGCTCACCGTCCACGTCGCGGTGGCGATCGTCGCCTACGGAACGTTCTCAGTCGCCTTCGCAGCCGCGGTCCTCCACCTGATCCAGCCGGAGACGGGCCGCCGCGGGCTGCCGCGCCCCGAGCTGCTCGACGAGATCTCCTATCGCTCCGTCGTGATCGGCTTCCCCTTCCTCACCCTGACCATCGTGCTCGGCGCCGTGTGGGCGGACGTCGCCTGGGGCAGCTACTGGAGCTGGGATCCCAAGGAGACGGCGTCGCTGGTGACCTGGCTGATCTACGGGGCCTACCTCCATGCCCGGGTCGTCCGCGGATGGCGTGGGTCGCGGGCCGCCTGGCTGCTGGTCGCCGGGTTCGCGGCGACCTTGTTCACGTACTTCGGCAACCTCTTCTTCGGCGGCCTTCACAGCTACAGCGGCCTGAACTAGCTGCCGCCGGCGGCGCGAGGCAGAACGGGACCCGGGAGATGGGAGCGATGGGAGTCCAGGCAGCGGCCACCGGCGAGAGCACGGGCGCCGAGGGCGTCACCTACCCAGGTGTCTCCGGCGAGCGCGTCACCGTTCGCCGCCGGACCGGCGCGATCACGACCCTGCTGGTCCTGGTTGTCACGGCGGCGATCATCCTTGCGGCGGCGGTTCTCTCGGATCGGGGCGCCTCGG
>JAJYDP010000035.1 GCA_021777365.1 Chloroflexota bacterium
CAGCCCGGCGCCCGGCGCCCCAGTCGGGCCGGCGGTCGAGCAGCTCGGGCCGCGCCAGCGTGACGACGTAGATCGGCACGCCCTTCGACCAGTCCAGCAGGTGGTCGATGAAGTCGAGCAGGCCGGGGTCCGCCCAGTGCAGGTCCTCGAAGACCAGCACCACCGGGGCCTCCGCCGCCACGCGCTCGAAGAACGTCCGCCACGCCGCAAACAGGTCGTCCCGGCTCGCCTGGCCGCCGGTCGCGATGCCGAGCAGGGCCAGCAGCCGGGGCTCGAGCCAGCGGCGCTCCGCATCGTCGGGGACGAACCGGGCGAGCGTCTCGGCGACGCGGGCGCGCGTGGTCGCCTCGTTGTCGGTCTCGGCGAGGCCCGCGCGGCCGCGGACCATCTCGCCGAGCGCCCAGAAGGTCACGCCCTCGCCGTACGAGGGCGAGCGGCCGTGGTGCCAGTTGACGTCCTCGACCAGCCCGTCGAGGTACTTCTCGAACTCCCACGCGAGCCGGCTCTTGCCGATGCCGCTCTCGCCCGTGACGGAGACCAGCCGGACCCGCCGCTCGCGGCTGGTGGCGTGGAACATGTCCTTGAGCAGGCGCAGCTCGTCGTCGCGGCCGACGAACGGGGCCTCGAGCGCGTCGCTCCGGTTGCGGCCGCCCCGGTCCGCGATCACGCGGAGCGCGCGGAAGGCGGGCACGGGCAGCGCCTTGCCCTTGAGCTCGTGCTCGCCCGCGGGCTCGAAGGCGATCGCCGCCGAGGCGGCCCGCTCGGTCGCATCGCCGACGAGGACGGTGCCGGGCGCGGCGGCGGACTGGAGCCGCGACGCGGTGTTGACGAGGTCGCCGGCCACCATGCCCTGGCCCGACGCGCCGATCGTGACTGCCGCCTCGCCGGTGAGGACGCCGGCGCGGGCCTCGAGCCCCTGGCCGAGCGCGCGGACCATGTCCACGAGGTCGAGCCCGGCGCGCACGGCACGCTCCGCGTCGTCCTCGTGGGCGGTCGGGGCGCCCCAGACCGCCATCACGGCGTCCCCGATGAACTTCTCGACCGTGCCGCCGTACCGCTCGATGACGTCCCGCGACTGCTCGAAGTACCGGCTCAGGACCTCGCGGACCGCCTCGGCGTCGCGGCCCTCGCTGAAGCTCGTGAAGCCGACGAGGTCCGCGAACAGGACCGAGACCACCCGGCGCTCCGCGATTGGTGTCCGGACCGGCGCGGGTGGCGTCAGCGGGCGGCGGCCCCCGGCCTCCCCGACGGGGGCGCCAGCGCCGTCCCGACCCTCCAGCCGGGCGCCGCACTGGGCGCAGAACACCGACCCCGGCTGGGCGACCGCGCCGCACGCCGGGCACGCGAGGGCGAGCGGGCTGCCGCACCGATTGCAGAACCGGCTGTCGGCCGGGACCTCGGCGGCGCAGGACGGACAGGTGACCAAGCTCGGATCTCCAGCCTTGCAGTCGTGCAGCAGCTTGTGGTGGGCGCTACCGACCGTTCACCGGAAGGTTACAGGGGTCGAGGGCGGCGGTGGACACCGGCCGCCCGCACGCTCCCGCCACTGCGGCCCGGCGCTCCGGAGCTGCCGACGCCGGAGGCCGCGACGACGAGCCCGAGGAGGATGTCGAGGAGCTCGTCGCGCCGGGCATCGAGCTCGCCCGGCTCGAGCACGAGGGTGGCCGAGAGCCACGGCCCGAGCGTCGCGAGCGAGAACAGGGCGGCGCCGAGCACGGCGGCGACGAGGTCGGGGTCCGGCAGCTGCTCGACGGGGGCCCCGCTGCGCGCCTGCACCGCGGCGAGCTGCTGCGCCATGAGCCGCAGCGGGGCGCCCGACGCAGGGTCGAGGAACCGCTCGGGGGCGAACCCGGCGAGCTCGGCGCGCGAAATGAGGCGGAGATAGGGGCGGCCCTCGCCGAGGTAGTAGGCGATCCCGGTCCGCAGCGAGGCGAAGTCGGTCGGCGCGTCTGGGGGCGGCGCGAGCGCTGCGGTGGCCTCGAGCTCGGCCCGCAGGATCGTCTCGACGAGTTGCTCCTTCGTCCCGAAGTACTGGTGGATGAGCGCATGGTCGACGCCGACCCCGCTCGCGATGTCGCGCATCGTGACCTTGGCGACGCCGCGCTCGGCGAAGAGCTCCCGCGCCACGCGCAGGATCTCGGCCTTCGTCTCGGCCGATGAGTGGTGCGGCTTCTCCGTCTCCACGCGACTCCTCCTCGGACCCCGATCGCCTGCTGCTGTCGCGCAGCCGACACCGATGACGGGCCATTCGGCCCTACCACGGTACCACGCGCTCACCCTATGGTGAGCGCCGTTCCTCTCTCACCGAGCGGTGAGAGCGAGGAGGGCGGAAGCCCGACAGGGAGGTAACAGGATGCGACGGTTGGCCATTGTCCTCGCGATGGGCGCGCTCGTCGCGGCCCTCGTCCCGTCGACGGCCCTGGCCGGCAAGCCCACGCGCGGGATCACGGGCGCGAGCGGCAACACGTGCAATGCTCCGACCCTGCTGGATGGCTGGTACCAGTCCACCTTCTACGTGACCGTCACCTACAGCGCGCCCCACAAGGCGACGCAGCTGGTCGTCTACATCGACGGGTACTGGGGAAGCTCGACCAGCATCTCGGGCACCGGCTCGTCCACCGTCGCGGTGGGGGTGTATCAGGGCACGGGCGCCGGCTCCTCCTTCACCGATGCGCCCGTGACTGCGTACCTGGCCGACAGCAGCGGCAACGTTCTCGGCGGCACGAAGACCATCGGCAGCGCCTCGGCCGACCCGTTCGCCAGCCCTACGACGACCTGCTCGGAGGCCATCAAGTACCCGTAGATCTCGGCGTCGAGGCCGCGGGAAGCCGTCCGAACGGCGAGCCTCCCGCGGCCTTGCCGCGTCATCGGCCTCGATCGGCGCCGGGCACGGACGAGCGAACGACCGGGCGAGACGGTCCGGGGGGTCAGGCGGTCCGCAGCCACTCGCACGGCTCGGGAGGCTCGGCCAGCCGCATCGTGATCGGTAGGTCGGTGGTCGCGGGGCAATGCCTCTCGCCCCGACCATTCCCAACTAGAGCCGGTGCGTCTCCGCGCGCTGCCCAGCCCGACGCTGAAGGTCCGCAAACCGCCTGGCACGGACGGTGCGGTCGCTCAGTCGCCGCGCATCCAGATCCCGAACACGGTCAACCGGCGGTAACCGAGGTGCTCGTTGAGCGCGAGCATGTCGACGTTCGTCGTGTCGTTGTCGGTGAAGACGACCGTGATGCCGTGCGAGGCCAGCCAGTCGATCGTCGCGAGCTTCACGAGCCGGGCCAGCCCGCGGTGGCGGTGACCCGGCACCGTTCCCGTCATGCCGTGACCGGCGCGGCCCGCGGGCGCATCGACGAAGACCCACGTGAATGCGACCGGCTGGTCGCCGGCGAGCACGCCGAAGCTCGCGTCGGGCGAGAAGAGCGGATGGTCGAACTCGAACGTCCGCCACTCGTCGTACGGCTCCTCGATGGGCAGGTCCGTGGGGAGGTCGGCCTCGACCGCCCGGTGGAGCTCGAAGAGGTCCTTCGGACGATCGAGGAGCAGGCGGACGGGCACGAGCCGATATCCGTTGGCCGCCGCGGCGGCGATCCTGGCCGGTAGCTCGTCCAGCGCGATGGTGCGCGGATCGAGGCTCCAGACCTGCGCGTCCCGGGTGTGACGGAAGCCGCGATGGCGCGCGAAGGCCGCGCTCGGCTCGTCGGCGTGCTCGATCTCGGACAACACGGCCGTCGGGTGCAGCCGGTCCAGGTGTCGCTCGACCTCCGAGGCGAGCCGGGCGCCAATGCCCCGGCCACGATGGGCGGCGTCGACGGCGACATGGCAGTGCGCGACGTTTCCGGGGTACCAGGGCGCGCGTCGCGCGGCAGCGATCCCGACCACCGCGCCGCGCTCCGTGGCGACCCATCGTCGCGCCTGCTCGCTCGGACGCTCGTGGTCGAGCGTCCAGGCGAACGACTCGGGGGTCAAGAGGTCATCGGCGTGGATCGAGTGACGGATGCGGACGACGGCGGGAATGTCGCGCCGCCGGGTCGGCCGGACGACGATGCCCTGCGGGCCCGCGTGCGGGCCGATGGCGATCACGCTACGCCTCTCTCTGGTGTGAGTGCCAGGCGGCCAGGGCCACCGAGGGGACGCGTCCAAGCCGACCTTTGAACGGTACGCATCGGCCCGGATTCCGCGGTCCGGATGCGCCCTTCGACGCTCATGGCCCCACCCTCGTCATGTTCGTCGGTGCCCCGCTGTCCGTGTCAACGGTGGAGCAGCACGCACGCGCTCTCCCCGACGCTCAGCGTGCGCACCAACCACCCCGTGGGCAAGGGCTGAACGCCCCCAGCGTGGCGATCAGGGGAACAGGTCGCACCTCGGATTGGCCCTGCGCGACGGTCGAGGCGTCCCAATGCCCGCCCTCTCACCAGCGGCGGTTCGGTGTCGCTTCGTACGGTTGTGCGAAATTCGAGGCGCGAGCGCATGCCGTTCATCAGTTGCACGAGCACCTCGGGGGCTGCCGGGACGAGTGCGACGAGGGGCCGTAGTCCATGTGCTACAGTACGGTCCATGGAACGCATCGCAGTTCGCGAGCTGAGGAACCAGGCCAGCAAGGTGGTGCGTCGGGCTCGCTCGGGTGAGCGGCTGATCATCACCGTCGACGGCGTGCCCGCGGCCGAGATCGGGCCGGTCAGCACCGCCGGCCAGGCGACCAGCATCGCTGAGCTCATCGCAGCTGGCGCGGTCCTCGCTCCGCGAACTCGCAGTGTTCCGCCGCGTCCGGAGCCCCGGCGTGCTCCGTCGGGCCGTTCCAGCTCGGACGTCCTGCGGCAGCTGCGCGAGCGCTGATGCTGTTCCTCGATACCTCGGCGCTCATCAAGCGCTACGTCGCGGAGGAGGGAACCGATCAGGTCGTCCGCCGCATGGACGAGGACACGGAGTGGGCGGTTTCGTCGGTGGCCCGGACCGAAGCGGAGATCACGCTCTGCCGGCTCGGCTTCGAAGCGGACGTGCGTGAGGCCCTGCGGCAGCGCCTGCGCGACGACTGGGAGCGCTGCCATGTGGTGCCGGTCGATCCTGCGTGTCTGGATCGGGCAGTCGACCTGGGCTGCCGGCACGATGTCCGAACACTCGATGCGCTGCATCTCGCTGCCGCCGACCGACTCCCGCGTCCGATCGTGGTGCTGACCTTCGACCGGCGCCAGGCGGACGCCGCGCGCGCGATGGGCCTCGTCGTCGAGGGCGCGTAAGCGAGGCTCGGGCTGCGAGCGGCCGGTCATCAACCCGTCATCCGGCTCAACCCTTCCTCAAGTAGACCGCTACCCGGTGGTCGCCGGGGTCTCGAGGTCGCCGTGCCAGAAGACCGCGAGCGCATCGGCCACCGCCTGCTGCTCGGCCGGCGTCAGCCGGCCGCCGAACTCGCGCTCGATGACGCGCATGTGCTCGACGAACGCCTCGTCGTGTCGTCGCCGCCCTTCGGGCGTCAGGACGACGCGCACTCCACGCCGGTCGCCGGGGACCGGCTCGCGGCGGACAAGGCCCGCCGCCTCGATGCGGTCCACCAGCCGCGTCTGCGCGGCGGGTGTCGACGTGCGCGTGCTCGTGCGCGACGGGGCGAAGGCACGACCGCTGCAGGCCACGGGCGCCGAGGTCGTCCTCGGCGACCTGGACCGCCCCGAAACGCTCGAGCCGGCCATTGCCGGCGTCGCCAAGGTCTACCTGCTGACGTGGAACGGACCGACGCAGGCGCAGCAGGTGCACGACTTGGTCCGCGCGGCGAAGCGCGTCGGGTCCCCTCACATCGTTCGCCATTCCATGTGGGGCTCGCCACGGAGTCGGATCATCGCGCAGGGCGAGCAGGCCGAGGCCGAGATCGCGTCCTCCGGCCTGCCCTGGACGATGCTCAAGCCCACGTTCTTCATGCAGAACACGATGATGGCCGCCCCGACGATCGCGAACGACGGCGTCATCTACTGGGACATGAAGGACGGCCGGCTCGGCATGATCGACGTCCGAGACATCGTCGACGTCGCCGTGTCCGTGCTGACGGGGGACGGGCACGAAGGCCAGAGCTATGTCCTGACGGGACCCGCGGCCATCTCGTTCCACGACGTTGCGGCGACGTTCTCCGCCATCCTCGGCAGGGAGATCACCTATGTCCCAGTGTCGGGCGAGGCCTCGCTGCAGTCGATGATCGGGATGGGGTTCCCGGAATGGATCTCACGTGGGTTCGTCGAGCTGTCGGAGGGCTTCAGCGAGGGGTTCGCCAGCGAGACAACGGGCAACGTGGCAATGCTGACGGGTCACCCCGCCCGCTCGTTCGAGCAGTTCGCTCGCGACTTCGCGGGCGCCTTCAGGAGCGCGGCCGTCGCCTGACGTCGTGGGCCGGTTCCTTCCGACATTCGCCGGCGTCCCGACTCGCACGGGAAGTGGCCACGTATCCGGGACAAAGAGGTCGGTTCTGGAGGTTCGTCTCCTCTCGCCCCGACCACAGACTCGTCCCTCCAACCGCGCGGTCGACAGCTCGTGCGTGCCGCACCCGTGAGGTCTTGCGCCAGGGACCCTCCTGGATGCCTCCCGCACAGAGGTCGATCGAGGCCCACACGCGATCACGTATCCGCAGCTCAGTGCCTCGCGGGCGAGATCAGGTCGACGGGCACGGGGAGATCGGGCCACTCCGCATCCGTGGTGACCACCCTGGTTGCCTTGAGGCCCAGCGCGGTTGCGACGACGAGGGCATCGGGCAGTCGCAACCGCGGACCGTGACGCGCGCGCAGCTCCGCGGCCTGGGCGGCGATCGCCCTGGTGATCGGCTCGACGACGGCCGGCAACGCGTCCACGAAGGCGTCGACGGTGTTGACCGCCTCCTTCCCTCGACGGCAGGGTGCCACGAGGCACTCGGCGTACGCCGAGGCCGGGAGCACGAGCCTGTCTCCGCGGCCGACGGCCTCATGGACCACGCGGACCGAGGCGGCGTGGTGCGCGTCGGTCCCGTCGAGCACGGCGATGACCACGCCGGCGTCGAGAACGGTCAGGTCCACTCTCGCCGCAGGCCGTCGAGCTCGCCCGCCGGGTACACGTCGGTGAGCGCCCCGGCAAAGCGTGCAACCGGGTCAACGTCGCGCACAAGCACGACTTCCCCCGGGCCGCGCACCTCCGCCCGCAGACGATCGCCGGTGCGGATGCCCGCCGCCTCGAGCGCGTCGTGCGGGATCGTCACCTGGTGCTTGTCACTTACGCGCGTGTAGCCGCGCTGGCGCTTGACCTTTACTCGCTGATCCATGAGCAAAGATTACCGCCGCCGGCTTCCGTCGCGCAACGACGAAGGGGGCAGGCAGTGCCGCGGACGGTCCGGTTTGTCGGGTCGAGCCCTCTCGCCCCGACCATAGACTCGAACCTCGAAGCCGGAATCGAGACGGACGATCCGGTTGCGGCGGTGCGGGCTTGCTTCCTCTCGAAGGAGATCAGGTCGACGGGCACTGGGAGATCGAACCCCCGTCTCCGTGAGCACGCGCGGCGGCTGTGGTAGGCTGTGGTCCACGTGGAAGACTGTGGAGGTCCATCCATGGCCAAGGCAAACCTGACACTCCAGTTGGACGAGGACGTGATCCGGCGCGCGCGGGTCGTAGCCGCGAAGCGCGGGACTTCGGTGAGCGCGCTCGTCGCCCGCGAGCTGGATGGACTCGTGGAGCAGGATGCACGGTACGAGGAGGCCCAGCGCCGCGCCGAGGCGCTACTGGCAGATGCGGTCGCCCGCGGAGGCCGGTCCTGGCGACGCGACGAGCTCCACGACCGATAGCACCCCATGGTCGCCGGTGAGCTGACGTTCGTTGACACCAATGTGCTCGTCTACGCCCACGACCGCTCGGAGGTCAGCAGGCAGCCGGTCGCTCGGGGTCTGCTCGAGGAGCTCTGGGCGAACCAGACAGGGGTGCTCAGCACCCAGATCCTGCAGGAGTTCTATGTCGTCGCGACGCGGAAGTTCGACCCACCGCTGAGTCGTCGCGCGGCTCGCGAGATCGTCGCCCTCTATGGCACCTGGCCGCTCGTGCAGATCGACCTGCCGCTCATCCTGATGGCGTCGGAGCTCGAGGAGCGGCACAAGCTGTCGTTCTGGGATGCTCTCGTCGTCGAGGCCGCGCGACGCGCGGGTGCAGCTCGCCTCGTAACGGAAGACCTGCAGGACGAGCGCACGATCGGCGGCGTCAGGATCGAGAACCCGTTCGGCTGACAGTCGGCGCGGGAGGCCCCTCTTGCTGGGCGGGGGCTGGCGAGCTCTACAGCGCGGCGCTCCGCGAGTACGTGGCGCGCCACGCCCCCGACGAGGTCTGGTGGGCCGACCTCGGCGAGCCCGTCGGGTCCGAGCCCGGCTTCCGGCGCCCGGTCGTGGTGGTGCAGGGCGACGCCTTCAACGCGAGCGCGCTTCGGACCGTCGTCTGCGTCGTGCTCACGAGCAACGTCAAGTGGGCCGAGGCACCCGGGAACGTGCTCCTGCCCGCCCGCGCAAGCGGCCTCCCGAAGCCGTCCGTGGCCAACGTATCCCAGCTCATCACGCTCGATCGGGGCGCGCTCACCGAGCGCGCCGGCCGCCTGTCTGCTTCCAACCTGGAGCTCGTTCTCGCCGGGATCGACGTGGTGCTCGGCCGGGGGTGAACGCGGGGACATCCGGTTTGTCGGGTCGAGCCCTCTCGCCCCGACCAAACCGACCTCACCAAGCATTGTCGCCCGTCGTGGTCGGGAACACCCGGGCCCGCAGTCGATGGCGAGCGTCGCTGTCGGCCGCAGGTCGAGCACGCCACCCTATCCGAGTAGGGACGCGCACGACGCTGCGCCGTGGGTCGGCGGCCGCCCGCGTGGGGTGGGGCCCAGATGGCTCTTTCGAGCGCACGCGGCTTCCCCTACCGTCGGTGCAGCCGTTTCGGGGGTGCGATGACGGTGCAGCGGGTGACGGGGACGCCCGGGTCCGGCCGGAGCGATGCCTCGGACCGCTTGTTCGTCCGGCGGGTGGCAGACGCCGCGGAGGTGGGCGCTTCGTCGAGGTTGCCCGCCGCGCTGCTCGCGTACGCCGCCGCAGTCGCGCTGCTCACGCTGGTGCCACCGTTCCTGAAGGTGTCCGTCGGGCCGCCGCGGGCATTCACCCTCCGGGAGGCGACCGATCTCCTGACGCCCCTCGTCGCCACGCCGCTTGCATGGCTCGTGTTCGACCTCGAGGGTGGGACGTTGCCCGGGTTCTGCGACGTCGGTCTGGTGCAGTAGGGCCGGGGACCGACCGCAGGAGGCGCGCATGCGCGGGAAACATGTCGGGCGCGATCGGCCTCGGGGAGGTCCGTCCGCCGAGCAGGTCGGAGATGAGAACGCGATCGACATCGTCGCGTGGATCGCCGCGCTCAGCGCGCTGGCGTTCGTCGTGGCGGCGGTGGGCCCGTTCTTCCACCCCTGGTGGCCCGGCGAGATGGGGCGGGCCATCGCGCATTGGGCCCGGTCAGCGATGGAGCGCCAGTCATGACGGGCACGTTGCTGGTGCTGGGAGTCGCGCTGGCCTTGCTCTTGCCGTCGCCGGCGGTGGCGGGAACGCTTGCCGTCGTCGACAACGCGAGCCCCGGCGTGTCTCCGGAGACCGCGCAGGATTCATCCACCGTGCCCGCGCCCATTCCGGGCACGAGCGCCACGACGCCCTACGCGGGCGGCACGACGATTGCCTGGACGGCGCAGAACGTGCCCGTCGTGAACGGCCCCTACCCGCCCTATCCCGATGGCTTCTTCGGCGGCTCCCTGGATGGAGTGGCCATCGGACCCCAGGGCCTCGTGGCAGTTGGGAGTGACTACGGCATCCTCTCGAAGCCTGGGTACGGCAGCGCGGTGAGCTGGGTCTCCACCGATGGCGGTGCGACCTGGACCGAGCACCCCATCGGCGCTGGGGACCCCGGGTTCACCGCCCTCGTCGCGCACGGGGGCGTGTTCGTGGCGAGCAGCCTCGCCGGCGGATTCTGGTACTCGCCCGACGGGGCGAACTGGACGCGCGCGACGAGCGGCCCCACGAACACCGGTGGCATCTCCGACCCGCGCCGCGTCGCCCTCGCGCCCGGCCTGGGTGGCTTCGTGGGGATCGTCTGGGCGGGAGGCTCCACGCAGGCGTGGAACTCGAGCGACGGCACGGTGTGGAGCGCGGCGCCCGTACAGTCGTCCCTGGAGGGCTTCTACCCGCAGAGTCTCGCGGCGAGCGGGGAGCAGGCGGTGGCCGTCGGTGCCTCCGGGTCGTCCGGGCGCCTCCTCGTCTCGAGCGACGGCTTGCACTGGTCGCGGGTCGCGCTCCCGGCCGGCATGGACGCCTCCCGTGCCAGTGTCAGCGTTGCAGGAGGCCACTTTCTGGTCATCGCGCCGTACTCGGACGCGACCCACTACGGCACCGCAGTGTGGTCGTCCCTCGATGGGTCGAGCTGGGAGCGGACCTCGTTCCTGACCGCCCGTACCGGATCCGCCGACCGCGTCAGCAACGTCGTGCCGTTCGGCGCGGGCTGGATCGCCGCCGGCTGGGCGCCCAACGGCGCGGACGACTGCACGCCGATCGTCTGGACCACGCCCGACCTCGTCCACTGGGCGCGCGCCGCGCTCCCCTCGACGCCATGGCCCGGAACCTGCGAGCAGCCGGTACGGATCGCCGCCAGCGGGGGACGGGCGATCGCCGCGGGTTCGGCCTGGGACATGGTCTCCACCAGCCCGGCCGCATGGATCGGAACGCTCGTCTCCCCGCCCCAGCCACAGCTTGCGCTCCACCAGGCGTCGGCGGCGGGTGTGACGCCGAGCGGGCCCTTCACGCTCTCGACCAAGGTCGTTCGTGCGGGCCGGTACATGACGATCAGGATCGCGACCAGCCCGGCGCTCGCCGGCGCGCACGTCGGCATCTGGATCGCCATGAAGGGGTCCGACGGACGCTGGTCCGCGTTCTCGCCGCACACCGGGCGGATCGGCGACGCCCAGGGCGTTGTCACCTACTACTACCGCGCGCAGTCGGCGGCCTGGCTCTCCTTCCAGGCGCACATCGCCGCCGATGCCACCCATCCGGCCGCAGTGTCGAACGCCGTGCAGGCACGCTGGGTGTCGTAGGCCCATCGCCGGGAGACCGGGCCGCGTCTCGGTGAGAACGCGTCGCGTCCGGCACCCGCACGGTAGGCGTCGTGCCAGGGGGTGATCAGGCGCGTCTCGAGAGCCCGCCGGCGCCCGGAACGATCGCCGCGCCGACGGGGAGTGGCCGGGACATGGCTCATCGGGGGACGATGCTCGATCCCGGGCGCCCGGCCAGTCGGTCGGCCGCGTACCAGCCCAGCGCCCCGCCGGCCGCCCCGACGACGAGCGGCACGCCGATCCAGAGCGGCGCCTCCAGGAGCAGGCTCTGTGGGGTCTCTCCCCCGCCACCCGACCACGCGGGGTTCCAGAGGAGCGCCATGAGAACCGCGTAGCCGAGCAGGACCGAGACGATCATCGCGACGCCCGCCAATGCGCCGCGCCGGGGGCCGCGCGTCCGATCGCCGAGGCGGACGAGCGCGCCAGAGCCGGCGCACAGCAACAGGCCGAGCAGCATCTGCGGCGGCGCAACATCCATGAAGCCGGTCCCGAGGCGCACCGCCACCTGCGCGGCCAAGCCGAGCATCCAACCGCCGGCAAGCAGCACGACCAGCGCGCCACGCTGGGCATGGAAACGGTCGCTTGACATCGCCCCGACCCCCCCCTGGCGCCGATTGTCAGAGCCCGTCGTCCTCCCGCCAAGAGTCCTTTGACCCGCCCGGCGCGCGGCAGGCCAGGATGGCATCGAGAGGGTGCGGGAATGCCCCCGAAGGGCCGCGTCTCGCGGAAGTGCCCGGGCGCGAACGCGGGCTCGTCCTCGGTGTGGTGTTCCGATCCACTACGGGCACACACGCCCCGATGCAGGCGCCTCCAGGCGGAGCAGGTATGCCTCCGCGACGGCGTTGATACATGTGTCGCCCCGTCCGAGGCTGCCGTGACCGTTGCCGTCGCGCGTGACGAGCACACCCGGGGCGAGCTGGTGCGAGAGCGACACGCCCCACCGGTAGGGCGTCGCGGCATCGCCGGTTGCCGCGAACACCAGGACGGATGGCGCACCCTTCGCGTGGACCGGCCCGGGCACGCGCTGGGACGGCACCGGCCAGAAGGCGCAGGGAAGCCCCGAATAGGCAGCGAGCCCGGCGAAATCGGGCGCCGTCGCGCGCAGCCGGTCGGCCAGCTTCGCGTACCACTCGGAGTCCCGCGGGAGGGGCCAGTCGATGCAGGAAACGGCCATGTTCGCGTTCATCAGACTGCTGATGCCCGCTGCCATGTTCGCGAACAGCGCTACGTCCCCGTGGCGTGCGTCGTCGAGGGCCAGCGCGAGCTCCTTCCACGCGCCCGCCTGGAGCAGCACCAGGACGCCGTTCCAGGCCTGCCCGGCCGAGACGCCGTCGATCGGGGCGTCGGCGAAACGAGCCATGAGGGCATCGAACGCGTGCCGCGTCCCGCCGTCTGACCAGAACGCGCACGTCCAGTCGGCCGCGCACGACGCCAGGAAGAGGTCGAGCTGGTGCTGCAGGGCGGCCGCTCGATCGCCCGCCTCGGTGGCGGCGTCGAGGGCCGGGTCGAACGGGGCGTCGAGGATCATCGCCCGGACCCGCGTGGGAAACCGCTCCGCATACAGCGCGCCGATGAGCGCGCCGTACGAGATCCCCACGTACGTGAGCTTTGGCTCGCCGAGCGCCGCGCGGATCTGCTCGAGGTCTCTTGCGACGTTCTCCGTACCCACGAAGGGGAGCAGCTCGCCGCTCTCCGTTTGGCATGCGGCATCGAACTCCCTGGCCGTGGCGATCCATTCCGCTCGTTCGGAGGCATTCCGTGGATATGGCTGACCGGGCTGCGGGAAGGTGCCCAGACACCGGATCTGGGGGCTGCTCATCCCGATGCCGCGTGGATCGAAGCTCACGATGTCGAAGCGCGCGCGCATCGCGGCCGTGAAGAGCGTGTCCGCGCCAAAGCGGATCGCGTCGATGCCTGAAATGCCCGGGCCTCCGGGGTTGAAGACGATCGAGCCGATGCGATGCGCAGGATCGGTGGCCGGGAGCCGGGCCAGCGCGATCGTCAGCTGGGGGCCTGCCGCCCGCGCGTAGTCGCGGGGCACCTTGAGACTGGTCATCTCCAGTCCGTTGGTGCCTGTCAGCCACCGAAGGGCCGGGGTCGCCTGAGACTGCTGCGGCGCAACAGTTGTGGCCGGCGGGGCTGACGGCGTGCCGGCGCATCCGGCGAGCACGGTGATCGCCGCGAGGATTGCGAGCATCTTGCTCAGGGACACGCTTCGCCCCCGGGGCGGTCTCGCCAGTGGCTCGGCGCAGTCAGGTGACCTGGACATGAGCCGCGCGTAAACGCCCCTCGCAATGGCCCCCTGCTACGCGACGGGGAGGTTCACTGCAAGATGCCGGGAGGACCAACGGACCTGCCATTCGGCATGCGGTGACTGCTCGCACCACGCCCAACGGGGCCCCTCGCTGGGGCACACGCCATGGCGTGCCAGTACTCAGCCTTCTGGGATCCTCCAGAACCACCGGCGACCAACGATGTCAGGAGGCCTGCGCGGCCCGGAACGTGCACGCGGTGTGTGCCACGCACGGCCCTCGCCAGCCCAGACAGCGCACCACGGACGCCAGCGGCAATCGGCGCGCGATCCTCGAGCGGCCCCAGCCTGCCCGTGAGGCCCGACTGGACCAGGGTGACGTCGCGCACGGGCAGGCCGACAACTACCGTCTCGTCCGCTGCGGTGCCACCGCCCGAGCCGCCCGAGTGCGACCTGGGTGAGCGGGCAGCCCATGCCGCTCGCCGCCAGGATCACGCTGCCGAGGAGGCGGGTCCCGCCGCTGGCACCAGTCGAACGACCGGGAACGCCCGATCTGTCGCCCGCGCGTAGCGCTCGTAGTCGGGAGAGAGCTCGAGGATCCGGGCCCACCATCCTGCGGCCTCCTCGCCCTCCAGGCGCTCTGGGACGACGGACGTCCGCTGGCCGGCGATGTGGACCTCGGCGCGGCGGCGCGCCATGAGGTTCAGGTACCACGCGGGGTCTGTCGCCCCGCCGTCGTTCGTGGCGACGACGACGAAGGCGTCGCCGTCGGGGAAGTACTGGAGCACCACGTCCCGCTGCCGCCCGGTCTTGCGCCCGACGGTCGACAGCACGAGGGCGTGTACCCCGTACCGCTTGGCGAGCGATCCTCGCGTCCGAAGCATGAGCCAGACGCCGAGACGAGACAGCCGCCGGTCGACCTGGCGGTGGACGAGGAGCGCGATCCGTTCGCGACCCGAGAGGCGGTGCGGCGTTGTGCCGGCGTTCATGGCGGGAAGGATGACGTGTCCTGGGCGCGGCGCCAGAGCCAGTCGGCCGGCGGCCCTCATCGGGAGCCGAGCCACGACCTGGCTCTCAGATCTCCCGAACCACATCCGACGCTGACGACGACCCAGCTCGAGCCGAGTAGTCTGCAGCGATGAACGCCGGTCAGGAGGAGACAGGGCGAGCCGACCCTCGTCAGCGCCTCGCGGTCCCGCTCTTCCGCGTCATCGGCCCCGTCGTTCGACTGGTCCTTCGTCAAGGGCTGCCGGCGGGCCCCAATGTCATCCTGACCGTCCGCGGTCGCGTGTCTGGACGACCCTACTCGACGCCGGTTGCCATGTGGGACTTCGAGGGGCGGCGCTTCGTCCAGGCATCGTTCGGCGAGGTCGCCTGGGTCCGCAACCTGCGTGCCTCGGGCGAAGCCGTCGTCCGCCGCGGCTCGTGGTCGCAGGCGATGCGCGCCAGAGAGCTGGATCCGGAAGAAGCCGGGATCCTCATGCGGAACGCGCTTGCTGGTTTCGGACGCCGCCGTCTGCTCAGGGTGCTGCTCGGTCCGACAGTTCGGCCGCCGGTGGCGATCCTCCACCGGTATCGGCTCAGGGTCGATGGCCGGCTCGAGGACTACATCGCCGAAGGCCGTCGCCATCCGCTGTTCGAGCTGTTCGCCGAGTCGGCGAGCGCGTAGCCGGGGAAGCGCGGTCAATAGTCTTCGCGGTCGGGCTTCGGGTCGCGCCAAGGTGGCGGTGGCGACATCGGCTCGGCTCCTGCGCACCGGTCCCGCCCGCGCCGTCCCGCCCGCACGCTCCCGCCACTGCGGCCCGGCGCTCCGGAGCTGCCGACGCCCGAGGCCGCGGCGACCAGCCCCAAGAGGATGTCCGCGACCTCGGCCCGTCGGGCGTCGAGCTCGCCCGGCTCGAGCTCGAGGGTGGCCGAGAGCCACGGCCCGAGCGTCGCGAGCGAGAACAGGGCGGCGCCGAGCACGGCGGCGACGAGGTCGGGGTCGGGCAGC
>JAJYDP010000753.1 GCA_021777365.1 Chloroflexota bacterium
ATCCGGATCCAGTGGATGGTCCGGATCGGTTGTCGATCCGCCGCGCCGAAGGCCGAGAAATCGTGCCGGCCCACCAGGACCGACGCCGCCTCGGACATCGCCGCGACGTCCAGCGGGTCCCGCACCCCGAGCGCATAGCGCTCGCGGAGCGGGCTGCGCGGCCCGTTCCAGACGGTGTAGCGGTACTCCCGATACCGCGCCGCGTAGCGGGGATGGAAGCCCGGAGTCGCCCGGCGCAGGCCGCGGACCCCGATGTCGGCCGGAAGGATCGCCGCGAGCGCCCGCTCGAGCTCCTCCGCCGGGAGCCGCCCCGGGTAGGTGAACGCGATCACCTGCCCCGACGCGTGCACTCCGGCATCGGTCCGGCCGGCGGCCACCACGCGCACCCGGCGTCCATCGCCGAGCCGCACGAGGGCTGCCTCCAACTCTCCCTGGACGGTCCGCCGGCCAGGCTGGGCCTGGAACCCGTCGAAGTCCGTCCCGTCGTATTCGACCCGTGCCCGGTACTGCACGGAGCCGCCCTCTCGGGCGGACCTTGGACCGGCCTCGCGGCCGGCCGTCCTCATCGGCGCCTCAGACCAGTTCGATCTGGACGATCGGTGCGGCGTCTCCGGCGCGCTGGCCGAGCCGGACGATCCGCGTGAAGCCCGACGTCCGATCGGCGTACTTCGGCGCGATCTCGTTGAAGAGCTTGTCGACCACGAGCGGCTCGTCGGGGAGCTCCGCGATCACCCGTCGCCGCGCGTTGAGCGAACCCTCGCGGGCGAGCGTGATGACGTGGTCGACACGCCCGCGGATCTCCTTGGCCTTGGCCTCGGTGGTGCGGACCTGCTCGTAGCGCAGGATCGAGACGACCAGGTTGCGGTACAGCGCCAGGCGCGGTCCCTGCTTTCGGCCGAGCTTCCGGCCATCCACGCGGTGAGCCACCGATCAGGCCTCCGTGTCGGACGGCGCGATGTCATCGCCGTCGTCGGTCTCGAGCTCGTCGAGCGACTCCTCGTCCTCGGGGAGCTCGTCGTCGGCCCCGGTCACCTCGCCGTCGCCCGACTCGTCGTCGCCCGGCAGGGTGAAGCCGCGCATGCGGAGCCGCTCCTTCATCTCGTCGAGCGACTTCTTCCCGAAGTTGCGCATGCGGAGGAGGTCGTCGTCGGACAGCTGGAGCAGCTGCCCGACCTTGACGATGTTGTTGCGCTTCAGCGAGTTGTACGCCCGCATCGGCAGATCGAGCTCCTCGATCGGCATCTCCAGCATGTTGGCCGGGAGGAGCGGGGTCGAGACGCCGCCGCCGGCACCCGCGCCGACTTGCTTGCCGGTCGTGGTGAACAGGCTGAAGTGCCGCACCAGGATGTCGGCCGCGCGGGAAAGCGATTCCTCGGGTGAGATGGACCCGTCGGTCTCGATCTCGAGCGTGAGCTTGTCGTAGTTGGTCATCTGGCCGACGCGCACCGGGTCGACCGTGTAGTTCACCTTCTTGACCGGCGAGAAGATGGCGTCCACCGGGATCACCCCGATGGGCAGGGGCTCCGTCCGCTCCGCACCGAGATACCCGATCCCGGACTCCACCGTGAGATCCAACTCGACCGTCGCGTCGCCCGAGTCGAGCGTCATGAGGTGCAACTCGGGGTTGATGATCTCGACCTCGGCGGAAAGCGCGATGTCGGCCGCACTGACCTCGCCCGCTCCGGTCTTGGTCAGCTTCAGCTGCACCGGGTGATCCGGCGAGTAGGTCTTGAGGCGAAGCTTCTTGACGTTCAGCACGATCTGCGTGACGTCTTCCTTGACGCCGGGGATCGTGCTGAACTCGTGATAGACGTCGCGGATCTGGATCGCGGTGACCGCGGCTCCCTCGAGCGACGAGAGCAGCACGCGGCGCAGCGCGTTACCGAGCGTGACGCCGTAGCCCGCCGGCAGCGGGCCGGCCTCGAACTTGGCATAGGACGACCCCAGCTGTTCGATGGACTCGATCTGGGGGGTCTCCAGTTGCATCATGGACGACGACCTACCTCGAGTAGTACTCGACCACGAGCTGCTCGTTGAGTTCGAGCGGCATCTGGTCGCGGCGCGGAAGGGCTGTGACGGTGCCGCTCAGCCGCTCGGGGTCCACGGTCACCCACTCGGGCCGGGGGGCCGCACCCATCTGGGCGCGGGCGTTCTTGAACGGATCCAGCGAGCGGCTGCCGTCGCGCACCTCGACCCGGTCCCCGGGCCGCAGCTGGTACGACGAGATGTCGGTCGGGACGCCGTTCACGGCGAAGTGGCCGTGGTTGACGAGCTGGCGTGCCATGGGCCGGCTGTTCGCGAAGCCCATGCGGTAGACGGCGTTGTCCAACCGCAGCTCCAGCAGCCGCAGCAGGTTCTCGCCGGTGACGCCCGGTCGGGAACGGGCCAGGACGAAGTAATCCTTGAACTGCCGCTCCATCACCGAGTAGACCCGGCGGAACTTCTGCTTCTCCCGGAGATGCGTCCCGAAGTCGGACATCTTGCGGCGGCGCACGCCGTGCTGCCCGGGCGGGCTGGGGCGGCGCTCCACCGCACACTTCTTGGTGTAGCAACGGGTGCCCTTCAGGAAGAGCTTGGCGCCCTCCCGGCGGCATAGCCGGCAGACTGGATCGTGGTAACGGGCCATCCGGTCGCGCTCCTGCTCAGACGCGGCGCCGCTTGGGCGGGCGGCATCCGTTGTGCGGGATAGGCGTGACGTCGGTGATGGCCGTGACCTCCAGCCCGGCGGCCTGGAGCGAGCGGATCGCCTGCTCGCGACCGGCGCCGGGGCCCTTGACGAAGACCTCGACCTGGCGCATGCCGTGCTCCATGGCGCGCCGCGCCGCTCCGTCGGCGCTCAGCGCCGCGGCGTACGGGGTGCTCTTGCGGGAGCCCTTGAACCCCGCCAGGCCCGCACTGCCCCACGCGACCGTCGCGCCCGAGGGATCGGTGATCGTGACGATCGTGTTGTTGAACGAGGCCTGGACGTGGGCGTGCCCCGACGGCACGTTCTTGCGTTCGCGCCGTCGTGTCTTCGTGGCGCGCTTTCGATCCGCCATGCGTGGGTCTACCTGCTCCTGCTACTTCTTGCGGCGGACGCCGACGGTCTT
>JAJYDP010000754.1 GCA_021777365.1 Chloroflexota bacterium
GGTATCGGTGCTCCGGGCGCCGCAGGCGCTCGAGGGGATGAGCGAGGTCGATCGGGCCAACCTGTCGAAGTACCTGACCATCACGAAGCTTCGGCTCGAGAACGCGATCGCGCTGCTGCGGGCGGGTCAGACCCGGGTCTGACCCGAGTCGGTCGGGCTGAGCGGGACCGGCCGGGCGTCGGGGCTCCCGCCGCCGGGCGAGATCAGTGGCCGGTATGAAACGCGCCCCCTGAACAGCCCGGCGAGCGGCGCGGCCCGCTCGCCACGAGCCACGCGATCGCGAGGAGCGCCACGCCCACCGCCTGCGCCTCCCACCCGCGCACCCGCCGAGTGGTCGACGTTTCGCGACTCAGGATCAGCCCCAGCACGATCGCCGGCACCGCGAGCAGGAGGAGCGCCATCGGCAATGGCTTCCCCGGCTGCGCGAGCCGGTCGTGCCCGGTGTCGAAAGGGTCGTTCGCGGAGCAGCATCGAGGACCGAGGGAGACGGGTGAAGCAGCGCGAACGGCCCGGGCAGGGCCGGCCGGCAGCCACCCACCCGCCCTGGCCCGCGGGATCCGGCGGGGGGAGACGGGGACGCAGCGGGAGTGATCGGTTCGTCGGCTGGGGGCGCCGTCGAAACCTCGTCAGATGTAGGTGATCTCGTGGAAGTTCTCCACGAGGTACTCGATCAGCCGCTGCCGGCCATCCGCCAGCTCCCGACGGATCCCAGGCACGAGGCACCACAGCTCGATCGCCGGCACCATCAGCTCACCGCCGGCCGTCCGGCCGAGCGTGGCCGGGGCGCCACCGCCGGCGGCGAAGACTCGCTCGAACCCGACCTCGTCGATTCGTGTCGCCCGAAGGAAGTCCCGGATCACTCGACGCACGCCGATTCGGATCGACTGGTCCCGCATCAACTCCTGGGCCCAGGTATCGACCTGATCGTCAGGCTGCTCCTCGAGCCGCCGGCGGTACTCGGTCGGGTCCGGGGCGAGTCCGGTGGCAGCGCTCACTGGTCCTCCTCTCGGGATGTCGGGCAGGATTATCGCACGCGATCGACTGGCCCTGGCCCGGCCGCGTCAGCTGGCGCCGGTTCCCCACTGCACGCGCCGGTACACCTCGATCATCCATTCGGCGATCCGCTCGCCGGCGGCGTCGAGACCCTGCAGCACCTGGCCCTCGAACTGCGCGGACACCTGTGCGTGCCCGCTGTGCGCCTCGATCGTGACCTCACCGGCCTGCACGCGCCCCCAGCGGACCAGCCTCCCGGAGACGCGTGGCCCCTCCTGGGGGACGTTCACGCGGACATTCAGGATGGCCAGCCCGGCGTCCGTCGCCAGCAGGACCTGGAACCGGGCGTCGGGCTGATCGCCCCACACCACGTGGCAGGCCGTTTCGCTCTCGGCACCCAGGGCGTGTGCCACGAGATCGATGAGCGCGACCAGCCGGTCGGTGAGGTGCCGTTCCCCTTCAGGCGTTGCCCGCCAATCGTCCAAACGCACGCGGACATGGTGCCACGCCCGCCCGGCGCCGTGTTTGCGAGCGGCATGCAAGCCGGAACAGGTCGCGGGCCTTCGCCTCGTGCCGGATCCCGCGGTACCGTGCGGTTGCCGGGGAGACTGGCCCCGACCTCAGCCGCGGGCGTGCGGCATGCGAGACCGAGGGTTCCATGGCGATGCTGGTCGCGGGGGAGGATCAGGGGCAGCTGCGGATGGTCACACCGAAGGACCGCGCCGTTCCGCGGCGCGGTGTGGCACGCGGCCAGAGGTCGATGCTCGGCGTCCTCCTCATCGTGGGCGGCCTGGTCGCGGGATGTGGCGCCGCGACGGTCCCCTCCCCGGCCGCCTCTGGCACGCCGGGTGGCGCCGCTGCCTCGGGAAGCATCCCGGCCGCCTCGCCCACCGTCGGTGGCGCAGCGTCTCCCGCGGCGGCAGCCTCACAGCCCGCGGGCGCGACCGCCTCCCCGTCCCCTGGACAGCCGTCGGCCAGCGACGGGCAGGGGTTGACCGGCTCGACCGTCCCCGCGGAGGCGTCGACCACCGCCGCCGGCAGCGCGGCGGAAGCCACGGCGCTGCAGTCGCAGTTCGTCGATGTGATCCACCGGGTCAACCCGTCGGTCGTCCTGATCGAAACCAGCAGCGGGCTGGGCTCGGGGATCGTGTTCGACTCGCGCGGAGACATCGTGACGAATGCGCACGTGGCGGGCAACTCGACATCCTTCACGGTCACACTGGCGACCGGTCGCACCGTCAAGGGAACGCTGGTGGGCGAGTTCGTGCCCAACGACATCGCCGTGATCCACGTCTCCGCCGCTGGTCTGCAGCCCGCCACGTTCGGTGACTCGTCGAGCCTCGCCGTCGGCGACATCGTGCTGGCGATGGGCAACCCGCTGGGGCTGCAGAGCAGCGTGACCGAAGGGATCGTGAGCGCGCTCGGGCGGACGGTGTCCGAGCCGAACGGGGTCGCCCTCCCGGACGTCATCCAGACCAGCGCCGCGATCAACCCGGGTAACAGCGGTGGCGCGCTCGTCGACCTCAACGGGCACGTCGTCGGCATTCCGACCCTTGCCGCCTCCGATCCGCAGATGGGGGGCGCGGCCGCCGGCATCGGCTTCGCGATCCCGGGCAACATCGCCCGGGACCTGGCCAGCCAGATCATCCAGTACGGCAAGGTGATCGACTCGCACCGCGCGTTCCTCGGCATCGAGAGCGCCGACCTGTCCGCCGGAGGAGGCGCGCTGGTCTACTCCACCGTGGCCGGAGGTCCGGCCGCGAAGGCCGGCCTGAGGGCAGGCGACATCATCACGGCAGTGGACGGGCAACCCACGCCGTCGGCGGGCGCGCTCGCCGCGGTGCTCGCGGCGCTCAAGCCGGGGCAGACCGTCCCCATCAACGTCACGCACCAGGACGGAAGCCAGTCGACGGTGCGGGTGACGCTGGGCCAGCTTCCGGGGTGAGGGCAGAGCCGGGCGGTGTCGATGTCCTGGTCGGCGTGGTCCAGGCGGCGAGGACGCGCCGCCCACGACCTGGGCACCATGCGGGGCGTTCTGATCGGGAAAATGGCTCCGGCGGTAGGACTCGAACCTACGACCAAGCGGTTAACA
>JAJYDP010000755.1 GCA_021777365.1 Chloroflexota bacterium
GCGGTTCGGCCCTCATCCTAGCACCGAACGGCTCAATTCCGAGTGATCTGGTCAGATAGCCGGGGCGGTGATCCGCTGATGCCCTGGACCGCGTGGATCGTCGGGGACCGGGGCGCGGGACGTCTCCAATGCACACGGGACGGGCACTACGCGGCCGGCGGGCGAACGCGGATCGTGACGGAGCCCCGCCCTGGCGCGGAACGCCGATCAGCCGGCCGGCCGTCGAGCGTCCGAAGCCCGCGCCCTGGCCTGCGCTCACCAAGTAAGGCTCGCTCGGGGTGCAATAGCGGCACGAACCGGCGGCTCGGCCAGTCGGCGGCCCCAACGACGGCACGAACCGGCGGCTCGGCCAGAGGGGGTGGTCCAACCGGCCGGGGCGATTCGGCCGTCCGGCGGCGCCCGGGTGGCTCGGCCGACCTGGCCCGATCAGCCGACCGGCTGATCCCGGTTCGTGACGATCCCCGCCAGCTCTCGAAGGTGTTCGGGGAGCTGCGCCGCCTCGTCGGGCGCGTATCCGGGGCCGCGCAGCGAGCCGTCCGGCTCGAAGAACTCGGCGTACCGGTCGTGGTGGGCCGAGGCGAACCGGAAGGCTTCGGCCAGGCCGACCCGCCGGAGCTCTGGGTGCACGGCGATCATCCGGTCCGGCGTCAGGCCGTGCGCACGCATCTCCAGGATGTTCCGGACGGTGAGCCGGGTCGCGTGGCAGAACGGTTCGCCGTTCATGATGAGCGGATCGGCCTGGATCCACTTGATCGTCATCGCCGTCCTCTAATCCAGGATCCCCGCGCCCTTCCAGAGGAACTGGAGGATCGGGTTGCGTTGCCTGTCGCCCGCCAGGTGCCGGGGCCGTTCGAGGCGCGCGAGGCCGGCCTCGATCACGATATCCGCCGCGGCGCCCTCCGCCGGCGGGAGGTCGGACCGGGCGGCATCCAGCGTCCCGAGCAGCATGGTCGCCAGGTCCTCGAGCGGGACGCGGCGGCGCCGGAACACGGGGATGATCGTCCGCACGTACTCGGCCACAGGCGCCGCGCGTCCTTCCTCGAGCGCCGACGCGAGCTGCAGGACGTGGCGCTCGCAGTCGCGGAGGAAGGTGGCCAGGTGGAGCGCGTCGTACCGCATCCCGAGGCTCGGGTCCCGCGAGATCGCGGCCCGCAGGGCGGCGGCCGCGAGCCGGTCATGGTCGGCGCGAAGACGGGCCGCTGCGTGGGGCATGGGCACGAGCGGCGTGGTCGCGGGATCCCGCGTCGGGGACTGCATCCGGCGAAGTGTACCGTGCCCAGCCCCGGCCGGCGGGCGCTACAGTCCGGGCATGGACCAGCGCGACGTGGGCGCGACACCACCGGGCGACGGCCCCACGGCCCGCGTGGGTGGGTCGGCTCCGGGGGTTGAGCCCGACGGCCCGGGTGGCGTGCCCCGGATACCAGAGCACGTGCCGCGGCTCCCGGGCGATCTCCGGCCGGCCTCCGGCCGCCAGCTCGAGCGGCCCCCCGGCGAGCGACTCGCCGTCGCCGAGCCTCCTCCGCCCCTGGACCGGCCGTCGACCGCGCGTGCCATCGCCGGCGGGATCGCGGGATGGGCCCTGGTGACCGTCGCGTGGTTCGTGCTCGGCGGCGTGTTCGGGCTCGACTGGGGCATGGCGGTGGTAGCCGCTGCCGGGGGGTGGCTGGTCGGCGTGCTGGTCGCGCGTGGAGCGTGGGGCACAGCGGCGCATGTCCGGCGCGCCGGCCCGCGACTGCTGGCCGCGGCTCTCGCGCTCGCCGCATGGCTGTGCGGGCAGGTGGCGGTCTACCTGTGGACGCGCCTGGCGCTGCCGGACTCGCACCTCGGGTTTGCGGAGCGGGTGGCCGCGACGCCGTTCCAGGCGTACTTCGGCGGCATCTTCGGTCCGCTGGAGGTCCTCGAGGTGCTGCTCATGGCGGTCGTGGCATTCCTGGCGGCTCGCTGACCTCGGGCCTGGTGCAGGTGGTCGCCCGCTCCTCGCCCGTCGCCCGCTCCTCGCCCGTCGCCCGCTCCTCGGCCGGCGGCCGCCCGCCCCGGCACCTCACCCGCTCCTCGGCCGCAGCTCCTCCTCGAGACCGGACGGCGTGAGCTGCTCGGTGAGCAGCCGGAGGAACCGTGCACGCGCGCCCTCCTCCGACCCGGCCGCGTCGCACCACCGGCCCAGGAGCGCCTCGCCGCCCGCGTAGCTGAAGGCGTACGTGCGCCACAGCGGTTGCTCGACGAACTCGAGCCGCTTCTGCGCGCGCGCCGGCGACATGACCGCCTCCTCGCGGAGGAAGGCAAGGACATCCGCCCGCGGCCGGCCTTCCGCGTGGAGCATCAGCGCCGCGTCGCCGTCCGACCCGCGCAGCCGGTGCAGGCTCGCCGCGATCTCCAGCTGCCGGTCCACGTCGTCGTCGGTCACCGGCAGACCCGCGACCCGGCAGGCGGTCCTCAGCAGCCCGGCGCGCGTGCCCTGGTCCAGCGTGTACCGCCGGCCGAGCTCCGCCAGGCCCTCGCTGACGTAGCACTCCGGCGTGTCGATCAGCAGGATCGTGGCCTCCACCCTCCGGAGCTCCACCACCAGCCGCCGCTCCTTCCACGCGTGCTCGAGATGGTGGCCCGGGAAGGTCTCGTGGCTCAGCGTGTCCAGCAGGGCCGGCGCCCGGATCGGGAGTTCCGTGTTCAGGTCGACCCGGGAACGCAGCCCGCCGTCGTACCAGTTGTAGCCGCTCCATGGCTGACCGGAGACCAGGCTCACCCGCAGCGACTCGCCGTCGGGAGCCGGGAAGCGCGCCATCGACGCCGCGCGGATCCCCGGCAGCAGCACGTCGACCGCCGCCCGGACGCGATCGGGCGGGATCACGAAGCGGGCGTCCCACGCCTCCAGCCGCTCGACCAGCGACCCCGGGCCCGGCAGCAGGCTCTCCAGCTCGGAGCGTACCTCCGCGTACGTCGCGGGCGGAAGACGCGACGGCGGCGCGTCGAAGCAGTGGGTCACCTCCTCAACGTACGGGAGCACGCTGCCGGCCTCGCGCGCCGCCAGCGTCTCGAGCGCGACGAGCTGCCGGTCGAGCCAGCGGCGCCGATCCGGCTCGCCGATC
>JAJYDP010000756.1 GCA_021777365.1 Chloroflexota bacterium
GCGGGCCGGTCCGTGGGCCGGCGGAACCCGTGGCGCACGCCGCCGGGCCTGGCTCGGCACGCTCTCGGCCGCCGGCGTGGCGGCGACCGTCCTCGTTCTCATCCTGGGTCACGTCGCCCTCGCCCGCTACGACCGCATCGGCTACGACACGATCACGGGCATCACCGGGGGCCTGCCCGCCGCGCAGGCCGGCGGCGTGACCGGATCGCCCGTGCCGCCTTCGGCTGCGGCGTCGGCCACGGCGGCAGTGCCGCCGGCCTCCGCAACGGCGCCCGCCTCATCGGCCGCGCCCGCCACGGCGATCCCGGCTGCCAGCCCCGTTCCGTGGACGGGCACCGGCCGGCTCAACATCCTGCTGCTGGGCCTCGACGAGTCCAACACGGACACGATGATCGTCATGAGCATCGACCCGGCGACCCGGCAGATCGCGATGTTCAGCATCTCGTACGACACGATCGACGTGCCGCTGCCGCCCAGCTGGCCCGCCGCGTCGGCACTCGCGGGCGGCGTCTACCCGTACCGGGTGAACGGCCTGTGGGCCTGGGCCGCCGCACACCCGAACCTCTTCCCCGGCCCGGCGTCGTCGGCCGGGCCCACCGCCCTGATGGGCGCGCTCGGCCAGATGCTCGGCCTGAACATCGACTACTACGTGACGGTCGACTTCGCTGGCTTCCAGCAGGTCATCAACACGCTCGGCGGGGTGACCGTCAACGTGCAGGTCCCTGTCGAGGACTACCACTACCCGACGAACACCAGCCAGGGCGCGATCAAGCTGTACATCCCGGCGACCATCCAGCACATGGACGGAGCGCAGGCGCTGGCCTATGCGCGGTCCCGCCACCAGACCAGCGACTTCGACCGGGCGGCCCGCCAGCAGCGGGTGATCCTCTCGGTGCGCCAGCAGACGAACCTGGCGACGTTCCTCGACCCGACCCGGCTCGACCAGCTCTCCGCCGAGCTGCGTTCCGCGGTGCACACGAACTTCCCGGGCGACCAGCTCCCGGCGCTCGCGTCGCTGGCCACGCAGGTGAACGTGCACCACCTGCACTCGTACGTCTTCGCGCCGCCCTACTACGCGACGCAATGCCCGCCGGCCGCCTGCCTGACCTACTACTGGCTGAAGCCCAACGTGCCCGCCATCCAGGCGGCCGTGCAGCAGGCGTTCAGCACGGCGCCCTCGCTGCTGGCGGAACGGCAGGCGCTGGGGGCCGAGGGCGCGACGGTGTGGGTGCTGAACGGCTCCGGGACGAGCGGCAAGGCGAGTGCCGTGGCGAGCTACCTGGCCCACCTGGGGATGAACGCGCAGGTGCCGCCCATCGACGGGGGACGCGCGCCGGGCGGCGTGCAGGCGGACACCACGGTGATCTTCTACAACGGCGCCGAGACGCGCATGCCGGAGACGGTCCGCGTCCTGCGGGCGCTGTTCCACGTCCCGATCACGACCGCGACCGACCCGTCGATGCAGGCGAACGTGGTGGTGACCACCGGCACGACGACCCCGACGCCGAGCGCTCCACCGGGGTAGTCTCCGGCCGGGCGGCGCGGATCGGCACGCAGGTTTCCCTCCCGGGTCGGGAGGAGGTCGACACGTTCCTGGCCAGTCATCCGGACGCCGGGTGACGGGTCCGCGACGAGTGCGCCGCGTGGGGGATCAGGAGGGCTGAGGTGCACGAAAGTCCGGGCTGGGACACGCCGGTCCTGCAGTCCGTTCGGCCGGTCGTGGCCGCCTCCCGTTTCGTCACCACCTCGCCCGAAGCGGTCGAGCGGGTCGCCGACTGGATGGCCTTCGAGGAGTTCGCCTTTCCGGAGGGGATCCTCCAGTTCGACCTGGGCGATGACCCGGACCGACTCACCGACGCCGTCATGCTCATCTCTTGCCTGAACTTCGCATTCAGCGACTTCTCGACCGGCACGAAGTTCGAGGTCTCCTACCAGGGGCGGCTCTGGTCGGACACCGAGGCGATGTTCGCCTCCCTGCATCGTGCGTTGGGGGCCGGTGAGCCGGTCCTCGACGGAGCCTGGATGGCCAACGTGACCCGCGCACAGCTGGCACGCCTCTTTGCGGGGAACATCGAGCTCCCCATGCTCGACGAGCGGGTGGCCATCCTGCACGCCGTCGGGGCGACGCTCGTCGAGCGCTACGATGGACGCTGGCACCGCTGGGTGCGGACCTGCGCCCCGGCCATGTACGCGCAGGGCGACGGGCTCGTCGAGCGGTTGGTGGCCGAGTTTCCCCGGTTCCGGGATGTCAGCGCGTATCACGGTCACGAGGTGGCCCTGCTCAAGCTGGCACAGCTCAGCCTCTGGATGCTGCATCTGGTCCACCGGCGCTTCGGCGACCTCGCCGTCGGCGACCTGGCCTCGATGACCGCCTTCGCCGACTACATCGTCCCGGTGGCGCTGCGGCTGACCGGCATCACCGCGTACGCGCCCGACCTCGAGCAGCGCATCGCCCGCGGCGACCTGATCCCGCGCGACAGCGACGAGGAGATCGAGATCCGCGCTCACTCGCTGCACGCGACAGCACTTCTCACCGAGGCGATCAATCGCCGGCGCCCGCCCGCGCTCCGCCTGGTGATCCCGCAGGTGGACTACCGGCTCTGGAAGGCCTACCACGCCACCTTCTGGCCGCACCACCTCACGCGGACGGTCATGTACTGAGCTCAGCATCACCTGCTTCGCGGGCGACACCGGCACGTACGACATCCATGTGCTGCGACCACCGGCTGATTCGCAAGTCTGCCGCCGCCAGCGCAGTGCGCTGAGCGTGGCGGGACCCTCGAAATCGGCCCACTTATCTGCTCTACGCACGGAGCCGCCGGGGGGTCCGTCCTCTGATACCCAAGTACCGCTCGCACGGGCTAATGATACCTAGCGGCCCAGAGGTATCATTGCCCAGTGCATCCCCAGGACTTCAGCACCGAGCGCCGACTCCATCTGGTCGCTCTTCCGGACGGCAACTGGGCGTTCGTGCCGCCCGCGCTTCCCACATCACTTGCGTTGTCGGCGGACGCCCTCCTCGCTCTCGGTCGCGCCGACCGAGCGGTGGGCAGACTCAACGGCATTGGCTCGTGGATGCCCA
>JAJYDP010000757.1 GCA_021777365.1 Chloroflexota bacterium
GTGCAGCAGCGGGCCCAGCACCACGTACAGCACGAGCGCGACGAGCAGGATCAGCAGGAACTGCCCCCGCAACCAGTGGCCCAGAACCACGTGGATGCGGCCCGCGATCCCGGCGGCGCGGTCGCGCTGATCCGCTCCGAAGAACCGCAGCGCGAACGCCCAGAAGCGACCCCCGTCCAGCAGCAGGTAGAAGGAGACGATCACCACCAGGACGGTCTGCGCAGCAACGTCCCCGACCAGCTCCGCCAGGTGCAGCGCGCCGCCCGGCGTCGCCAGCGCCTGGCCGATCGCGCCGTTCAGCTGGCGCGCGATCTCATCCACCGTGATGCGGCGCGTCCCGACCTGGATCGCGTCATGGCCGATGATCCCCCGCAGCGCTTCCGCGAGCGCGGTGGCCCCGCCGGTGGCGAGTTCCTCGAGCTCGCTGATGAGCTGGCCGGAGACGATCCAGGCCGCCACGACGATCGCGGCGAGCGCGATCACGTACAGCGCAAGGACCACCAGAACGCGCGGGAGACGGGTGCGGACCTCGATCGCGGAGACGAGCGGGCTGAACGCGTACGCGATGACCGCCGCGATCACGAACGGCGGCAGAACATCGCGCGCGAGCCACCCGACGACCAGGACCGCGATGGCCAGCCACGTCAGCCGGCGCCGCTGACCGTTCCAGGGGGCGTCCGCCCCGGCCTGCATCACGCGCAGAGCTTAGTGGGTTGGCGAGGCTTTGCTACAGTGAGGTCCCCATCGCAGCGAGACCCAGCCATGTTGTTCGCCGATCCGCGCAAGCTCCGCATGCCGTCTCCGTCGGAGGCCCTTCCGGGCCGTGCCGAGGCCTTGCCGGTGCCCGACACGCACTTCGTCAATGGTGCGCGCCTCCAGCCGCCCTATCCCGAGGGGAGCGAGGTCGCGACCCTGGCATTCGGCTGCTTCTGGGGCGCGGAGAAGCTCTTCTGGCAGGTGCCGGGGGTCATCGTCACCGCCGTCGGGTACTCGGGTGGATCGACGCCCAACCCGACCTATGAGGAGGTCTGCTCCGGGCTGACCGGGCACGCCGAGGCCGTTCGCATAGTCTTCGATCCGCGCGTCGTGTCCTATGGCGAGCTGCTGCGGCGCTTCTGGGAGAACCACGACCCCACGCAGGGCAGCCGCCAGGGCAACGACGTGGGCACGCAGTACCGTTCGGCGATCTACACGCACTCGGACGCGCAGCGCCACGAGGCCGAGGGATCTGCCGATGCGTTCGCGCGCGAGCTTGCCGCCGCTGGCTACGGCCCGATCACCACTGACATCCGCGACGCGCCCGACTTCTATTTCGCCGAGGACTACCACCAGCAGTACCTGGCCAAGAACCCGAACGGGTACGATACTGCCAACGGCACCGGGGTCGCCTGCCCGGTCGTGGGTACCGGCGTGCGGCTCGGGCAAACCCCGGAGCGGCCGCTGCAGATCCTTTAGTCCAGCGGAGCCGCCTACCCCTCACCGGCCCCAACCTGGGGAGCAGGGCGCTCCACGACCCGAAACGGCAGTGTCCGGTGGTGGTGCCCGTCGATGCTGATCTCGATGCTGTACCACCCATGCGCTGGCACCACCACTCCTGCCAGCGGGATCACCGTGGGTAGCAGCAGCAGCTCGTGGATGCCGAGTTCGGGCGGCGCCTCCGGCACCTGAAACGCGCCGCGCACCTGCGCGATGTTCTGGCCGTCCTCGCCGATGACGTCGACCGCGAGTTCATGAGGGCGCCCGACTTCTTGCCGATGCACCGAAATCGTCAGCGCGAGGGTGACGTTCATCGGGGCCGGAACGCTGGGCGGGAAGAGACGGGTGATGCCGCCGCCGAGGACGAACAGCAGGTTCTCCCGAACTGACGCCGCGTCACACAGCAAGGCGGTGCTGACGTCCATCAGGCCGGGGTCAGGACCGTGCTGCGCGCGGCGAATGCGGCTTGTCCATTGTCGACACGCAGGTTGCCGGCGACGGTTGGACTTACCACCTCACCAGACGTGGCGGGGGGGTGCGCGGCAAGGTCGAACTCGACTCCAAGCCGAGCGTCGGATCCCAGCATTGCGTCGGCCGCCTCCAAGCACAGCTGCTCGAGGTCGGCGAGTGTGTCCGCGGCGGCGGTCCAGCCGGGCAGGACGGTGGATTCGGCCCACCACACGACGCCGGACTCGTCTGCGAGATCCATGTGAACAAGTATGCGAGTTGCCATATCACGCTCCGACGGAGAACCTAGAAGAGGGCGCGAGCCTCTACCTCCGAGAGCCCCACATCTTCCGTGAGGACCTTCCGGATCATGCTCCCCGGGAGTTCCTGACGATCGTGGAAACTCAGGTGCAGTGTAGGCCTGTTGGGCGCCTCCAGCGTCTTGTGCGAACCCACCTGCCTTGTGATCGCGTAGTGCAATGGAGCCCGTGCCAGGACCCGCTCAAACTGGGGCCAGCGCATGGATGGGAAGCGTTCCAAGGGACCCGATTATCCGGGCATGGCCCACGGGTGTCCACAGGTGCCTGCGGCGGCCCGTCGGGGATGTCGACTTCAGCAGGCGGTGGCGGATCGTTCTTCGCGTCGTGCAACCTGATCGAGGGGACCCGCGGCCCGTATTCTCTCCTCGGTCCGGACAAGCAGACTGGGGGCGTTGCCGGTGGCCTTCGCGATCGAGATGTACTTCGACAGCCGTGCCGACGCGGTCGTCCGAGAGGTCTGGGCTGCGCTGGAGCGCAACCGTATCCGCTCCACAGGTAGCGGACCAGTAGCGAATGCGCGGCCACACGTGTCGCTCGCAGTGTTCGAGTCAGGGATGCTCGAGAGTGTCGAGCAGACGCTCCGGTCCCGGGCCGCGCAGTGTCGGGAGCTGCGACTCTCCTTCCCGTCGCTCGGGTTCTTCCTGACCGCGGAGGCGGTGGCCTTCCTCAGTGTTACTCCGACTGCGGCGTTGCTGCAGCTACACAGAGCCGTGGCCGACTCGTTAGCCCCGCTGGTCAGCGGGTACTGGTCGTACTACCTGCCGGACGCGTGGACCCCCCATTGCACGATCGCCTCAGGCGCCCACGACCATGCGGCCATCGTGACCTCACTC
>JAJYDP010000758.1 GCA_021777365.1 Chloroflexota bacterium
GGCGGCTACTCCACCAACCTGCGCGACATCACCAGCGGGACCAACGGGACCTGCGGCACCGACTGCACGGCCGGCACGGGCTACGACCTGGTGACGGGACTCGGGAGCCCGATCAACTACCCCTGACCAGTAGTCGCTCGACTACAGGCTGCGCTGCCACCGGGCGATCAGCCGGGAGACAGCGGCTCGAGCGGCCACGAGCATCGACGTTCGACGGACGGCCCGACCACGCGGGCCGTCCGGCTCTTGTCTGCCGCCGCGCGGCCCCCGCCGTCGTGGCGTGTTGGGCGACTTCCCGTACCATGTACGCCTACAACGGCCCGGGCGTGTGCGACTCCGGCGCGTGATGCGCGCAGAGGTCAGCCAGCGGGCCGTTCTCATGTGGCTGTCACGCCACCGTACAAGGATGTCCGCAGATGAAGGTTGGTGTCGCCAGGGAGACGGCGCCGGGGGAGCGCCGTGTGGCGCTGGTGCCCGAGACCCTTGCCCGGCTCCAGAAAGCAGGGGCCCAGGTCATCGTCGAGCGGGGCGCCGGGCTCGGCTCCCACTTCCCGGACGGCGCGTACGAGGCCGCTGGCGCGACGCTCGTCTCCACGGACGATCTCTACGCCCAGGCCGACCTTGTCGCGCGGGTGCAGAAGCCGTCGGCCGCGGAGGTCGCCAGGCTGCGCTCCGGGCAGGCCGTCGTCGGGTTCATGCAGCCGCTGCTCGATCCGAAGCTCGCCGCCGAGCTGGGGGCGAAGGGTGTGACGGAGATCAGCCTCGACGCGATCCCGCGCACGCTGAGCCGCGCCCAGACCATGGACGCCCTCTCGTCGCAGGCGAACGTGGGCGGGTACAAGGCGGTGATCATGGCCGCCGAGACGTTCGGCCGCTACTTCCCGATGCTGACCACCGCCGCCGGCACGGCCAAACCCGCCAACGTGCTCGTCCTGGGGATCGGCGTCGCCGGGCTCCAGGCGATCGCCACGGCTCGGCGGCTCGGCGCCATCGTCAAGGCGTACGACGTGCGCCGCGAGACGAAGGAGCAGGCCCAGAGCGTGGGCGCCCAGTTCATCGAGCTCAAGTCGGTCGCCGACGCCACCGGTGAGGGCGGCTACGCGCGCGCCCTCACGCCCGAGGAGCAGAAGGCGCAGCAGGACGAGCTCAACGGGCACATCGCCGCCCAGGACATCGTCATCACCACGGCCCAGGTCCCGGGCCGCCGGCCACCCCTGCTGGTGACGGCCGCGGCAGTCGCCGGCATGAAGCCGGGCGCCGTGATCGTGGACATGGCCGCCAGCGAGCTCGGCGGGAACTGCGAGCTGTCGAAGGCGGGCGAGACCGTGGAGACGGAGAACGGGGTCATCATCCTCGCCCCGACCAACCTCCCGGCGAGCATGCCCACCGCCGCGAGCCTCTTCTACTCGCGCAACCTCGCCGCCCTCCTGGTGACCTTCATCAAGGACGGGACGTTCGCGATCGACGAGAGCGGCGAGGTGCACGTCGCGACCGTCATCACGCGTGGTGGCCAGGTCGTGCAGGCAGCGACCAGGAAGCTGCTCGAGCCTGCCGCCGGCCCGACCAACGGAGGTTCCCCCGCATGAGCGTCGACCAGCTCATCTCGTCCCTGACGATCTTCGTGCTGGCCATCCTGGTCGGCTTCGAGGTCATCAGCAAGGTGCCGGCGACGCTCCATACACCGCTGATGTCGGGCGCCAACTCGATCCACGGGATCGTGCTCGTGGGCGCCATGCTCATCGCGGCCATCGCGGACAACCCGCTCAGCATCGTCCTCAGCGTCCTGGCGGTGGCCTTCGCGGCCATGAACGTGGTCGGCGGCTACCTGGTCACGGACCGCATGCTCGAGATGTTCAAGAAGCGCCCCGTCGCTCCAAGGAGCGAGCCGAAGGTCGAGGCCTGACCACGATGTCACTCGACACGTTCATTCGGCTCGTCTACGTCGTCGCTGCAGCCTGCTTCGTGCTGGGCCTGCACCTCATGAACTCGCCCGCCACGGCGCGGCGCGGGAACCAGCTCTCGGCGGTCGGCATGGCCGGGGCAGTGCTCGGCACGATCCTGCTGATCGCCGCCGGCGACGTCAGCGCCACCGGGACGCTGATCTGGCCGATCATCGTGGTGGGCATCGTCGTCGGCGGGGGCGCGGGCGCCTACAGCGCGCGCTCCGTGAAGATGACCGCGATGCCGCAGCTCGTCAGCATCTTCAACGCGATGGGCGGCGGCGCCGCTGCGCTGGTGGCGATCGACGAGTTCGTCCGCGCCGCGAACATCGGTCCACACACGCTGGGCACGGCCGAGGTGGTCGCCACCGTCCTCGACGTGGTGATCGGCTCGGTGACGTTCACCGGCTCGCTGATCGCCGCCGGCAAGCTCCAGGGAATCATCACCGGCACACCGGTGAAGCTCCCCTTTGGCCAGGCCATCAATGTCGTGCTGGCGGTGGTCGCGCTGGCGACCGCGCTCTACCTGGTCCTCGTGGGACAGCTCCTGCTGGTGCTGCTCCTGCTGCTGGCGGCGGCGCTCGTCTTCGGCGTGACCATGGTGCTGCCCATCGGCGGTGCGGACATGCCGGTGGTGATCTCGCTCCTCAACGCGTTCACGGGCACGGCCGTGGCGATGGCCGGGTTCGTCATCGACAACCCGGTGCTGATCATCGCGGGTGCCCTGGTTGGCGCCTCCGGTGGGATCCTGACCAAGCTCATGGCCGACGCGATGAACCGCTCGATCCTGAACATCATCGTGGGCGGCTTCGGCACCGGCGAGGGGAGCGCGGTGGCGAGCACGGCGACGGCCGGCGGCGGCTCCGTGCGCGAACTCAGCGCCGACGACGCCGCCATCCAGCTCGCCTACGCGCAGCACGTGATCGTCGTGCCGGGCTACGGCCTCGCCGTCGCCCAGGCCCAGCACGTCACGGCCGAGCTCGCGGGACTGCTCGAGGAGCGTGGCGTGGACGTCAAGTACGCCATCCACCCCGTCGCGGGCCGCATGCCGGGGCACATGAACGTGCTCCTCGCCGAGGCGAACGTGCCATATCCGCAGCTGTACGAGATGGACGACATCAACCCGGAGT
>JAJYDP010000759.1 GCA_021777365.1 Chloroflexota bacterium
GAGCACCTCGCCGAGCGAGAAGATGACGACCAGCTCGGCGGCCTCGCCGACCGCCCCGAGCGCGATCGCGCCGATGGCCGCCACGACCAGCAGCGTCGTGATCGTCAGGCGCCGGTCGCGGAGCGACTCGAGCGCGCTGCGGAGCGGGTAGACGCCGGCCACGACGATGGTGGCGCCGTACGGGACGAGCGCGAGCTGCGCCTGGCCCATGAGGTACTCGAGCGCAAGCGCGGCGAGGAGCAGCACGGCGCCGGCCGCGAGGGCCAGGAACTTCGGCGCCCGCCACCAGGCGCGTTCGCGTTCGACCGGCTGGCGCGCCTCGGCTGGAGCGAGGCCCAGCACGATCTTCCTGGCCGCGCGCTCGATCTGCTCATCGGTGACCCGTCCGTCGTGCTCGATCGTCACGATCCCGGCCGCGTCGTAAACCTCGACCGAGAGCACTCCCGGGACTCGCCCGAGTGTGCCCGCCACGTCGCCTGCGCAGTCGAGGCACGAGCCATCGACCACCCGGTAGCGGCGGTGAGCGGCGGCGGTCGCGGTGGTCATGCCGCGGCCACCTTCCCGATGACCTCGGTGAGGTCGAGCTCCGCGATGATCGCGTCGAGCTCGTCGCAGTAGTCGCACAACCCCGGGCAGGCCAGCATCCGGGCGCGCAGCTCGCGGGCGAGCTGCTCGCGGGCGCTGCTCTCGAGCGCAAGGCGCAGCGCCCGCTCTACCCCGGCGCGCATCGCCCGCAGCTGGACGACGACATCGGCGCTCGCCGAGCCGTTCTCGAGCATGCGGCCGACCCCTTCGGCCTGGCCGCGGAGGTAGTTGACCTGGTTGCGCAGCTTGCGCCGCGGAGGTTGGGCCATTGCTCGTCCCTCTGGTCCATGTGAACACCCCTTGGGGGTGTCATGAGCATAGCAGACGGCCCAGCGGGGCTCCGCGTATGGCCCTTCGCCCGGCATCCCTCCTCGCCCACGGCAGATCGACGGCTGGGTGGCAAGCGCGTCGGTCGGCCTGGTCAGCCGTTGAGGGCCGGGCTGCCTTCGCTTCGAATGACTCGCTCGACAGCCGCCTGAAACGGGAGCAGCGGTCGCGGCACGAGCTTCCGGATCGGCCGAGGATCGCCCACGAGGTCGTCAGCGAGATGGTCGAGTCCCGCGCGGACGCCGCCCGACGGCAGGCCGCCTACCAGCTCGAGCACGCGGGCCAACGGGCGCAGCGCCCGCAGCGGCAGGTGGACCTTGTGCGGGTGGGGCCGGCCGAGCGCGTCGGCCGGGGCGTCCACCAGCGCGTCGTAGGCCACGAGTTCGTCGGTCCCCACGTCGAAGGCTCCCCCGTACGAGGCGGGCTCATCGAGGATGTCCACGAGGTAGGCGATGAGGTCGTCGATCGCGATCGGGCGCCAGCGCTGGCGACCGGCGCCGCGGATCGGCGCCACCCGCTGGCGCGCCGCCGCGCCAGGGGCCCATCGAAGCCAACACTGCGGCGCCCCACGATGAGGCCCGGGCGGAGCACCGTCACCTCCAGGCCGCTACCGAAGTGCGTGGTGACCGTGCTGCGGCGGCTCATCGCTGTTCGGTCGGCAGGCCGAGCCGTTGAGCTCCGGCGGACCGGCCAGCGACCCACCGGCCTCCAGCCGGGCCCTTGGGGATCACGAACGAAGAGACCACATGAGCAACGTCGAGCCGATGCAGCGCCACGACTTCCATCACGAGGGCCTGACGCTCTCGTATCTCGATACGAGAGGCGACTGAGGGCCTGTGGCCGAATTCCATGAGCACGAGGGCCGCGTGCCGGATCCGGCGACCGAGGATGGCCAGCCGCCTCGGTCGCCACGCTCACGCTCAAACATTCGGCCACAGGCCCTGACCCGTCCTGGTCGCCCTGCACGGGCACTGGATGGAGGGCAAGACGTTCGCACCGCTCGCCGCTGCGCTGCTCCCTGGCGCCTCGTCGCACCGGACCAGCGCGGGCACGGCTACTCAGATCACCCGCGTACCTATCGGCCATGATCGGTCGCTTCATGGCCGCAAGGGTGCGGGGCGAACCTGAGGGAGGCGTGAACGGAGGCTGAAGACTCCGTCCTGTTCACAGACCCCCGCGCCGCAGCGCTGGGTCGCCTCAGCAGCTCTGTTCGTAGTGCTGGCTGCGGTGCGCCGGCGGGGCGAGCGGGCAGCGGTCCGTAGCCTCATACGCCGCACGGTGCTCGCCGTAGCTGATCCAGAGCGGGCCCTCCGGAGCGTAGCCCCGGTAGAGCTGACGCTCCGCGGCTCGCCGATTGCGCCGCACCGCCCGCGCAACGACCGCGAGGTCGGGCGGCGGACCGCACTCCACGGCGGTGCTCGCGCGCTCCCAGGCGGCGGCTCCGGCCTCGCTCCGCACGAGGACCGTGGTGAGGCCGGCCGGGCTGCCCTGGTTGCCGACGGCGAGGTCGCCCCCGAGCGCGGCGAAGTCCGTGCACTCGGCGCAGCCGCCGAGGGCGGCGCCGCCGAACTCGCTGACTCGCCGGATCGCCAGCATCGCCCCGTCCGCGTCGAGGACGATAAGCCGTCCACCCCGGATGTCGAGCCGGTCCACGCGGCTCAGGTCGAGCCCGGTAGCTGCCAGGGCCTGCGCGAGCCGGATCGGGTCGAACGAGCGGGTGCAGAAGAGCCCGATCGCCAGGACGACCGCCCCAGCCGCCGTCCGCCGGTACGGCCAGGGGTAGCGCTGCAGCGCGCGTAGCGCGCTGATCTGGCAGGGCGTGCCCACCATGGCCAGCCGGCGCACCCCGTCGGGGAGCGGACGGTTCAGGAGCGCGAGCGGGTAGCCCTGATGGTAGACGCTCCCGGCCGCCGAACGGATCTCGTCCGGCGAGCAGGCGAGGATCGCCTCGCCCTCGAAGGCGTCTCGGCGCCTGGTCACGATTGCGCCATCGATGACGCCCTGGCCGAGCAGCTCGACGAGGATAGCGGTCACGGCTCCGCCGTCCTGGACGCCGCTGACGGGCGTCCGGGCGCGGGCGGAGAACGCGCCGACGAGCGGGCCGATCTCGTCATCTTCGCCGACCTGCGGGCCGTCAACGCGGTTGAGCCGCTCCGT
>JAJYDP010000760.1 GCA_021777365.1 Chloroflexota bacterium
CCGGCTGCCCGTCGGGCCCGGTGGAGATGTCGTCGACGATCCGCACCCCGTGGCCCAGGCGCTCGGCGCCGCACCACTGCAGCGCTTCCCAGATGGAGGGCAGGCCGAAGCTCTCGCCGGCGTGGATCGTGATGTGGAAGTTCTCGTGCTGGATCAGCTGGAACGCGTCGAGGTGCCGGCTGGGGGGGAACCCGGCTTCCGCGCCCGCGATGTCGAAGCCCACCACGCCCTCGTCGCGGTGCCGCACGGCAAGCCTGGCGATCTCGAGGGAGCGGGCGGCCGTGCGCATGGCGGTCGCGATGAAGCGAACGGTGATCTCGCGCCCCTCGCTCCCCCGGCGGAACCCCTCGAGAATGGCCTCCACCACCTCATCGAGCGACATGCCGCGCTCGGTGGAGAGCTCCGGCGCGTGCCGCACCTCGGCGTAGACGATCCCGTCGGCCGCCAGGTCCTCCGCGCACTCCGCCGCCACCCGCACGATGGCATCGCGCGTCTGCATGACGGCGACCGTGTGGGCGAACGTCTCGAGGTACAGCTCCAGGCTCTTGCGGTCGGCACCCCGCCGGATGATCTCGGCAAGCTCACCCGGATCCTCGGTCGGCAATCCGTGGTACCCCACGTCCCGCGCCAGCTCGACCAGCGTGCCGGGGCGCAGGCCGCCGTCCAGGTGGTCGTGCAGGAGCACCTTCGGCGCGCGCCGGATCGTGTCGATCGTCAGCACGCCCAGAGCGTACAACCCGGGAGGGTCCTGCGGGCGGCACAGGCGCCGCGCCCCGTGTCACGTGACCGTGTCGCGCCCGGTTCCGCCCCGCCGCCGGGCGAGCGAGACGGCCGGAGGTCGCGCTGGTTCGTGCGTGACGAGTGTCGGGCCGATCGGGCCGAAGGGCCCTGTTGCCGCCCCGCGGGCGGGCTCAGCCTGTCCCGTCGACGCCGCGCAGTCGGCGCCCCGGCGCATCGTGCCGGGGCAGCGGGCGTCTCCGCGCGACCGCCTCCGGAGCGGCGCAGGGACGGTGATCGGCATGCCCAACGTCATCGAGACGACCGCGCTGACACGCTCGTACGGATCCCGGCGGGGGGTCGTCGACGTCGAGTTCTCCATCGCGGAGGGCGAGGTCTTCGGCTTCCTGGGTCCCAACGGCGCCGGGAAGACGACCACCATCCGGCTCCTGGCCGGGGCCATCCGCCCGACTTCGGGCTCGGCACGCATCTTCGGGCTCGACACGTGGGCGCGGGCACCGCAGGTCCACCGCTCCATGGCCTACCTCCCGAGCGATCCGGGTTACCTGGGCGAGCTCACCGGCGCCGAGCAGCTCGACTACCTGGCGACCCTCCGCGGCCTGTCGAAGGGAGCCTGGCGGCCGGTCGCCGAGCGACTCGAGCTCGACCCGACCGTCCAGGTCCGCAGGCTCTCGCGCGGCAACCGGCAGAAGGTGGCGGTCGTGCAGGTCTTCATGGGGCACGAGCCCCTGCTCGTGATGGACGAGCCCACCTCCGGACTGGATCCGCTGATGCAGCGCGAATTCCTGGGCCTGGTCGCGGACGCCCGCGCGGCCAGCAGGACCGTCTTTCTCTCGTCGCACAACCTCCCGGAGGTCGAACGGAGCTGCGATCGCGTCGCGATCATCCGGGAGGGCCGCGTGGTGGACATCTCGCCGGTCCAGGCGCTGCTCGGCGAGCACTGGCGCTCGGTGAACCTCGTGCTGGCCGCCCCCGCACCTCCCGGCACCTTCGACCTGCCGAACGTGCGGGTGCTGGCCGACGGTGCGCGCGATGCCCACCTCATGGTCATGGGCGACGTGAACCCGCTGCTGCGGCGCATCGGCGGGCTCGAGGTGCGGGACATCGCGATCACCACACCCGACATCGAGGACGTGTTCATGCGCTTCTACGGGGCAGGCGCGCCGGCCGGCCGGTCTGCCGGGGAGGTGGCGCCGTGATCGCCTCCGTACTGCGCCTGGAGCTCCGCCGGAGCCGCTCGCTGCTTGGCTGGCTGGCCCTCACGTCGATCCTCTACACAGGGTTCATCACGCTCTACTACCCGATCATCAAGCAGAACCAGGCGACCCTGGACGCGATGCTGAAGATGTGGCCGAAGGAGATGCAGGCCGCCTTCAGCATCACGGGCAACCTGACCGACGTCGGCACCTTCTTCAACGTCTACGTCTTCCTGATGATCTGGCCGATTGTGGCCGCGATCGGGGGAATCCTGATGGCGACGCGCGCGGTTGCCGCCGACCTCGACCGTGGCTTCCTGGAGCTGTCGCTCGCCACCCGGATATCGCGACCGGCCTACCTCGCCACCTCCATCGCCGGGCAGGCGATCGGGATGGCGCTGCTGGTCGCGGCCACGATCGCCACGATCCTGCTGTCCGGGCTCGTGATCGGCGAGTCGTGGGACACCGGCCGCTTCCTGCTGGCCGGGTGTGTGATCCTCGCCTTCGGGTGGGCGATCGAGGCTGTCACGACGCTGCTCGCCGTCGTAACGCTGAGCCGGGGCGTGGCCGGCGGCATGACGGCCGGGATCCTGGTCGGGATGTACCTGCTGCAGACCCTCTCCCGGATCGACCCGCATCTCGACGCGCTGTCCTACCTGAGCGCGTTCCGCTACCTCGACACCGGGCCGCTGGTGAACGCAGGGGTGTTCCCGGCCGAAGGGCTGACCGTGCTGGGCGTTGCGGCGCTCGGCGGGTGGCTGGCCTCGGTGTGGGCCTTCCGGCGCCGGGACCTGCTGGCGTAGGCCGGGCGCCGGGCCCGGGACCCGGCGAAGCGCGATTGTGATGCAGCCGTTATCGACGGGCACGCCCGGCTGACCTCGGGGCCACGGCGGTCTTCCTATCGTTCGGCAGGTAGGAGGAGGGAAAACGGCCTATCATCCGCGGTACATCCGGCCCCCAGGCGACGCGCCCCGCGGGCCACGCCGAGCGCCAGAACCCCAGAACCGAGGAGGATCCGCCCGTCGTGCACACGCGCCCGCAGCGTCCGTCGCGTGCCGTGCCGCTCGCCCGTTCGATCGCCGGCCTCACGGTGGTCGCGGCCATCGGAGCCGTCGCGGTCCTGGCGCTGC
>JAJYDP010000761.1 GCA_021777365.1 Chloroflexota bacterium
CAGCGCGGGCACCAGGACCTTGCCGGTGTCGTACACGCGGGAGACGTTCTCGAGGTGGATGATGGGATCGCTCATGGCCGGGTTCCGCCGCCCGTCGTGCCGCCGCCGGTCGTCGTGCGGGTGCCGCCACCGGTGGTGGTGCCCCGGTCCGCGGGACGGAACGCGCGGCCGACACCGCCGATGCCGCCGAACCCGCCGCCCGTGGTGGTCGTGGAGTTGAGCGCGCTGACGGTGCCGATCACGACGGTCTGGCCCGCGTTGATGCCGCTCTGGATCTCGGCCAGCGAGCTGCTCATGAGGCCGACCTGCACAGGAACCGCCTGCTCCTGGCCGGCGCTGTCGAGCACGCGGACTTCGTAGTTGCCGGAGGAACCGATGACGGCGATCGCGGGCACGGTGATAACGTTCTGCGCCTCGGCGGTGGTCACCGCCACGCTCGCCGACATGCCGGAGAGCACCGTGGCGGGCGGATCGCCCATGGTGACCGTGACGTTGAACGTCACCACGCTGTTCGAGCCGGAGCTCGTCCCGACCGGCGTGATCGAGCTCACCGTCCCGTTCACGGTGGCGTTCGGGGCTGTGACGGTGACCGTGGCCGGCTGGCCCACCTTGAGACCGACCACCGCTGTCTCGGCGAAGCTCGCCGTGGCCTCGAGCGTGTTGGTCTGCATCGTGATAGCCCAGCCAACCGGCGCGATGGTGCCCGGTTCCACGTTGACGGCCACGACCTGGCCGTCGGCCGGGGCGGTCAGCGTGGTGTGCGCCGCGGTGCTCTCGGCGTTCGTCAGGTTCGACTGGGCAGTCGAGACGGCCGCCCTGTCGCTGGCGATGGTGGCCGCCGATTGCGGCCCGGTGGAGGAGGCGGCGTTGTTCTCGGCGGAGACCAGTGACTGCTGGGCCTGCGCCAGGCTGTCGTTCTGCTGGGTCTGGGCGGCCGCCAGCTTCTGCTGGGCCGCGGTCAGGGCCTGTTGCGCGCTGACCACGACCTGCTGGGCGTTCTGAATCGAGGTGGTCGAGGGGACGGAGTTCGCCTGGTAGTTGGCCTGCGCCAAACTCAGCGCGTTCTGGGCCAACTGCACCGACGCCGCAGCAGCCTGCTCGGCGCTGGTGGCCTTGAGCTGGGCGCTCTGCAGTCCCTGCTGGGCCGTCGTGACCGCGTCCTGAGCCGCCTGAATCTGGTTGACGCCAACAGCATTCAGGTACTGCGTCTGCGCGTTCGCGATCCCCTGCTGTGCCTGCTGTATCGAGAGCTGGTCCTGCGCTGCCGTGTTCGCCTGGTTCTGCTGTGCCGTCTGCAGGTTGAGCTGGGCGGTGTTCACCGCGGCCTGCAGGGAGGCGATCGAGTCGGCTGTGGGCCCGGCCTGCGCCTGCTGCAGCGCGGTCTGCGCGTTTGCGAGCGCGGTCTGCGCCTGCTGCACCGCCAGCTGGTTCTGCTGGATGGTGATCTGCTTGTTGTGGTTTGCCGACGTCAACGAGAGGCTGGCAGAGTTGATCGCATTCTGGGCGGACGCGATCACCGTCGCGGCGGGGTGGCCCTCATCGATGGTGAGCCGGGCCTGCGCCGCTGCGAGGTTGGCCTTCGCGATCGCGACGGCCACCTGGGCGTCGGTCGGGTCCGCCGTCGCGAGCACCTGGCCCCTGGTGACGGCCTGGCCCACCTGCACCGGCACGGTCTTGACCACCCAGGTGGTGGCGGTCGTCGCCGAGGACGTGGTGGTCGTGGAGGCACTGGAGATGACCTCCGGGTCGGCGCCGAAGCCGAGGCCGTACGACGCCGTCGATGCGACCGTACCCGTCGCCACTGCCTGCACCGCCACCGTGCCCCGCGACGCCGTGGCGGTCAGGTACTGCGGCGCCGACGACGAGCCGAGCGACGGCCCGAAGACGGCGAACCCGATCGCGCCCACCCCGATCACGATCATCGCGACGGCACCGATCACCTTGAGTCTCATCTAGCGTCCCTTCGTCTTGAGTGTCGGTCACGGGCGCGGGTGTCCTCGCCCGGCTCCCGAACGTGGGTGGCGTGGCGGACGGGACCGCGGGGAGGACGGCCCCGTCCGCCACTGCGTCATGCCGCCGGCGTGCCCGCCAGCAGGCTCGTTGCCGCGTTGATCGGCACCGCGAAGCCGACGCCCTGCGCGCCACTCGCCTGGGCATCGATGAGCCCGATGACGTTCCCCGAGGCGTCGAGCAGCGGGCCTCCGCTGTTGCCCGGGTTGATGGCCGCGTCGGTCTGGATCAGCCCGGAGAGCTGGGTCAGCTTGCGCGAGCCCGGCTCCGAGACCTGGATGGTCCGGTCCAGCGCCGAGACGATGCCGTTCGTCACCGTGTCGTTGAAGGTGCCGAGCGGGCTGCCGACGGCGATCGCGAGCTGCCCGACGGTCAGGTTGCTCGAGTCACCCAGCGGGAGCGGCACCAGCCCCGTGGCCGCCGCCTTGATCAGCGCGACGTCGTGCGTCGGGTCGGTCGAGACTACGGTCGCGGACACCTGGCGGCCGTCCGGCAGCGTGACGGTGAGGGAGCTGCTGCCCGTGACCACGTGGTTGGCGGTCAGGATCAGCCCGTTGGACGACACCACGAACCCCGAGCCCACGCCCGTCTCGGGGACCGAGAACGGCGAGTACCCGGTCATGCCGGTGGACGTGATGGTGACGACCGACTTGCTGGCCTCGGCTGCGACCTTGACGATCGCGTCGCTGGCACTGATCGCGGCAGGCGCCGTGGCCGCAGCGCTCGTGGAGGCGAGCCGCGCGACGGGGGCGCTCGCCGACGCTGACGGGGCCGTGAGCGCGACCACGGCGTAGGTGCCGCCGGACGACAGAACAGCGGACAGGACGGCTGCGGCAATGATGGCGCCGGCGGGGATCTGCCGTCGCCGCCTGGGCGGCGCGGCCGCCCCGGGAGACGATGCCTGCCACGCGGGGGTCGGCGGCTGGCCTGGACCTGCGGGCTGCGAGGCCGGTTGGGCAGGCTCGGCAGGCTGCCAGGCGGGCGCGGCCTGCTCGGCGGGCTCGGTCGGCTGCCAGGCGGGCGCAACCGGGTCGCC
>JAJYDP010000762.1 GCA_021777365.1 Chloroflexota bacterium
GCTCGATATCGAGGATCCAGGCTACAACCTGTTCGTGCTCGGCCCGACGGGCACCGGTCGGCGGACGACGCTGCACGCCTACCTGGACCGCGCCGCCCGGCTCCGTCCGTCGCCTCGGGACTGGGTCTACCTCTTCGACATGGCGAACCCGCGGCGCCCCATCGCCGTCTCGTTCCCGGCCGGCGGTGCTGCGCCGTTCGCGCGGGACGTGGCCCGCTTCGTGGCCGATGCCGGTCGCGAGATCGCCCGTGCGTTCGAGAGCGACGAGTACCGGCGGCGGGCACGGGTGGTCGCCTCCGAGATGGACGCACGTCGCCAGGCGACGCTCGCGGCGTTCCGGGCCGAGGCCGCGACCCTGGGGCTGGGGCTCGAGTTCACGCCGGCCGGGATCCTCACCCTCCCGGTCCGCGAGGGGCGGCCCATCCAGTCGGACGAGTTCGAGCGCCTGTCGCCCGAGGAGCGAGAGGCCTACCGCGCGCACGGCCACGCGATCGAGGAGCGGCTGCCGGACGTCCTCGGGCGCCTGCGTGCGCTCGAGCGGGAGACGCGCGAACGGGTCGCGGCCCTCGACCGCGAGGTCGCGGTGTTCGCGATCGGCCACCTGCTCGACGAGCTGCGGGCACACCACGGAGGGGTCGATCGGGTCGACGCCTGGTTCGACGCCCTGCGTGACGACATGCTCGAGCACCTCGACCTGTTCCGTCCCTCCTCCGAACCAGACGGCGGCGAGCAGGCCGACCGGCTCGCGCAGGAGGCTCGACAGGCCAGGGAGGCCATCCTGGGCCGGTACGCCGTCAACGTGCTCGTGACCCACCAGCCAGGAGCGCCGGCCCCCGTCGTCGACGAACCGAGTCCGACGTACTACAACCTGTTCGGGCGCATCGAGTACACCACGCTGATGGGCATGGTCACGACCGACCACCGGAACATCCGTCCCGGGGCGGTGCACCGCGCGAACGGCGGGTTCCTGGTCGTACGGGTTGCGGATCTGCTTGCCGATCCGCTCGCCTGGGAGCGGCTCAAGGAGACGCTGCGGGCGGCCCAGGCACGGGTCGAGAACATCGGCGCGCAGTACGTGCTGTTCCCCACGGCCACGCTGGACCCCGAGCCGATCCCGGTCAACCTCAAGATGGTCCTGGTGGGGCCCGCCTCGCTCTACCAGGCCCTGTACCTCATCGACGAGGAGTTCCGGACGCTCTTCAAGGTCCGAGCCGAGTTCGACGTCGAGATGCCCTGGGGCGACGGAGAGGCGGCCCTCTACGCGTCGTTCATCGCGGGTCACGTGGAGGGCGCCGGTCTCCGCCACTTCGCCCCGGAGGCCGTGGCACGGGTGGTGGAGCGCGGCGCGCGGATCGCCGAGCACCAGGAGCGGCTCTCGACGCGATTCTCCGAGATCGTCGACACCGTCACGGAGGCGAGCTACTGGGCGGGAGAGGCCGGCCGCGACCTCGTGGCCGGCGAAGACGTGGACCGCGCGGTCCGGTCACGGGCGGACCGGGCAGGCCTCGCGGAGGACCGGCTCCGGCGTCTCATGGCGGAAGGGACGCTCCGCATCGAGACCACCGGCGCGACCGTCGGCCAGGTCAACGGCCTGGCCGTGCTCAGCACCGGCGACCACGGGTTTGGGCAGCCCATCCGCATCACCGCGACCACCGGCGTAGGGCACGGCGAGCTCGTCCACGTCGATCGCGAGACGGACATGAGCGGGCGCGTGCACTCGAAGGGCTTCCTGATCGCCTCGGCATTCCTGTCCGAGCGCTATGGCCGGGACCGCCCCCTGACGATCCGCGCGTCGGTGGCGGTCGAGCAGTCGTACGAGGCGATCGAGGGCGACTCCGCCTCGCTGGCGGAGGTCTGCGCGCTGCTGTCGAGCCTGGCCGGCGTCCCGGTCCGGCAGGGGATCGCGGTGACCGGCTCCATGGACCAGCATGGGTCCTCCCAGCCGGTCGGCGGCGTCAACGAGAAGATCGCGGGGTTCTTCCACGCCTGCCGGATCGGCGGGCTCACGGGCGACCAGGGGGTCATCCTGCCGGAGACGAACGTCCGCAACTGCATGCTCGACGAGGACGTGCTCGAGGCCGTGCGGACCGGCACGTTCCACGTGTGGGCGGTGAGCAACGTGGACGAGGCGCTCGAGCTGCTCACGGGCCTGCCGGCGGGGCGTCGCGGGCGCGGCGGGCGCTACACCGAGGGCAGCCTGCATCGCCTGGTGGACGATCGGATCGCGTTCCTGGTCGAACAGGCCCGGCTCTTCGCGCCGCCGCCCTTGGCCTGACCGCCGCCTCGCCGCCGCCTCGCCGCCGCCTCGCCGCCGCGGGTCGCCGTCGCGGGCGCCGCCAAACGCCTAGAGGAAGCGGCGCCGGTGGGCCATGCAGTCAAGCTCGTCGCGGAAGTCGGGGTGTGCGATGGCCGTCAGGGCGCGGGCTCGTTCGGCGACGCTCCGGCCGTGCAGTTCCGCAACTCCGAATTCGGTGACGATGGTCTGGACGTGAGCGCGCGTGGTCACCACTCCGGCGCCCTCCTTGAGGGTGCATACGATGCGTGACGTCTTCCCGTCCGACGTGGTGGAGGGCAGCGCGATGATCGCGCGCCCCTCCTCGGCCAGCGCCGCCCCTCGGACAAAGTCCATCTGGCCGCCGACGCCGCTGTAGAGCCGCCAGCCGATCGAGTCGGCGCACACCTGGCCGGTGAGGTCGACCTCGAGCGCCGAGTTGATCGCGCACATGCGCCGGAACCTCCGGATGACCGCGGTGTCGTTCGTGTACTCGACCTCCCGCATCTCCACCATCGGGTTGTCGTTCACGAAGTCGTAGAGGCGCTGCGTCCCCATCACGAAGGTCGCCACGAGCTTGCCACGGTCGAGCTCCTTGCGGGCGCCCGTGATGACCCCTGCCTCGACCAGGTCGACCACTCCATCGGTGAACATCTCGGTGTGGACGCCCAGGTCCCGCTTGTCGCGGAGGGCCATCCCCACCGCGCTGGGGATTGCGCCGATCCCCATCTGGAGCGTGGCGCCGTCCGGGATCAGGTCGGCTACGTACGCGGC
>JAJYDP010000763.1 GCA_021777365.1 Chloroflexota bacterium
CGCCTCCGCCGGGCGCCGCGCAGACGCCGAAACCGTGAGCCGCAGATGGTGAGCGACCAGATCCGCCGCGTGCTGCTCGTCGACGATGACGTGCGCCTGCTCGCCCAGCTGACCGAGCGGCTGGAGCGCGACGGCTTCGAGGTCCATCCGGCACGGTCGGGCGCCGAGGCCATCTCGCGCTTCACCGCGTTCGCACCCGACATCGTGGTCCTGGACCTGATGATGCCCGGCATGGACGGCGAGGAGACCGCGGAGCGGCTCCTGCGACTGGACGACGTCCCCATCATCGTGCTGTCCGCGATCACCGCCGGCGAGAGCAAGGTCAAGTTCATCGAGCGGTACGCGGAGGACTACGTCACCAAGCCGTTCGACTACGCCGAGCTGCGGGCCCGGATCAAGCGGGTGGCCCACCGGCTCGGCGAGCGCGTGCGCGAACGCGAGCTGCGGCTGGGGCCGGAACTGACCCTCGTGCTGCAGCGGCGCGAGGCCTGGGTCTCCGGCCAGCGGGTACCCCTCAGCCCCATCGAGGTCAGGCTGCTTGGCGCGCTGTCGCGAGACCTGGGCCGGGTGGTGCGGACCCAGCAGCTCATCGCCCGCGGCTGGAGCGAGGTGGACGCCGCCGACGAGTCGTTCGTCTGGGTCTCGGTCCGCCGCCTGCGGCAGAAGATCGAGCCCGACCCCGACCATCCGCGGTACCTGGTGACCGAGCGGGGGGTCGGCTACCGGCTGGTGCCGGCCGCGACCTGAGGGGCGGCCCATGGCGCCGCCCCGGGGGCTCTCCTACCGGCAACAGCAGACGCTCTCGCTGCTGATCCTCGCGGTCGTCCCGGTCGTGCTGGTCGCCGCCATCGTGCTCGGACAGGTCGATGGGGTGGTGAGGGCCGACGCGGACAGCCGGGCCGTCGACGCCGGTCGGGCGGTCCAGAGCATCCTCGGGTCGGACGCCGCGTCGCTCGACCGGCTGGCCCAGAGCTACGCCACCTGGAGCGTTCTCCAGGGGTACGTCGCGGGCCTCCAGGAGCGGGACATTGCCCAGTCGGTCGTCGACTTCCAGGTCGCCCAGGGCGGGGTGGACGACGCGGTCGTCATGGCGGGCACGCACGCGATCGGGGGAGGTTCGGGCCCCGCCGTGGGCGCGCTCGAGGCGGTGCTGGGACGCGCCCTGGCCCCGGGCGGCACGCTCCCGCAGTCCACCTACGCCGACCTGCCGGGCGGCGTCTACCAGGTCTCGCTGCAGCCGATCGACCTGTCCGGCCGGTCCGGCCCGGGTGTGGTGGCGAGCGGCGGGCGTGCCGGCCTCGCCTTCGCGCAGCGTCTCGGATCCGACTTCGTGGTGCAGGCCAGAGGGCTCACCGCCTTCGACGTCGCCGTCTTCGACGCGTCGGGCGCCCTTTCCGCCGCCTCGGACCAGGCCATCGCGCAGAAGTCGGCACCGGGCGCGGTACCGCTATCCACCGGTGGCGACGCGCTGGTGCCCCGGCGCCTTCCGAACAACGTCGTCGCGGTCGCGCTGCCCGTGCTGGGCACGTCCGCGGCGGGCACGTCCGCGGCAGTGGGCACCGTCGTGGTCGCCACCCAGCTCGGCCTCGCCTCGACCATCGGCCCGAGCCTGGTGCCGTACCTCGCGGCCCTCCTGGGGCTGGTGCTGGTGTTCGCGGCATCGCTGGCGGTCTACCTGGCCGACCTGCTGCGACGGCGCCTCGGGGCAGTGGAGGCCGGCCTCGCGGCGGTCGCCGCGGGCGATCTCGGGACGCGGCTCCCCGCGGGCGACCGGGACCCGCTGGACCGGCTGGCGGCGTCGCACAACCGGCTCGCCGCCGCGCTCGATCGGCGCGATCGGGTCGTGTGGCGCTCGCTGGAGGCGCTCGAGGCGCTGCGCCCGGAGCGCGGTCCGGCGAACCTGCTCGGCGATGTGCTCGACGCGGCCCGCTCCATCTTCGAGCTCGAGGCGTGCTGGCTGCGCGACGGGACCGGCGCGGTGGTCGCGAGCTCCCCACCGGTCCCTGCGCCTGCCGATACGGCCCCCTCGCCTGCCGATCCGTCCCTCGTGTCGGCCGACCTCGACGCGATCCCCGGCAGCCGCCTGGAGGGCACGGGCCCCTCGGTCGGCTCGTGGACCGTGGCCGACCGTGCCCTCTTCGGGCTGTTCGCACGCGAGGCGGGTGTGGCGCTCCGCAGCGCCGGGCTGCACGAAGAGGCCTCGCGGCGCGTCGAGCGGCTCGGGCGCGCCAACGAGCTCCAGCGCGAGTTCGTACGGGGCCTGGGCCACAACCTGCAGGCGCCGCTGGCGCGGATCCTGATGTCGTCCGAAGACCTTGTGATCGCGTCCTCGCCCGACGACGATCGGCGGCGCCACGCGGAGGCGATCAACGCCGACGCGGACCGGCTCACCCGTGTCGTCCGTGAGCTGCTGACGGCGACCCGCCTCGATGCGGGCGTGTTCGTCCCCGCGGAGGAACCGTTCGCACTGGGGCCGGCCGTCCGCCGGGCGTGGCATGCGCTCGCGTCGGATCGCCGCCTCGACCTGGTCGATCGGAGCGCGGGGTGGCTGGCCGTGGGGGATCGGGAGGCGGTGGAGCAGGTGGCCTGGATCCTCCTGGACAACGCCGTCCGCTACGCCCCGTCGGGGCCCGTCCACGTGAGCATCGTGCCCGAGGGGAACCGCGCGCTGCTGGTGCGGGTGCGCGACGAAGGGCCCGGCGTGCCGCGCTCCGAACGCGCCCTGATCTTCCGGCGGTTCCAGCGCGGCTCCACGGCGCGGGGCCATGACGGGACAGGGCTCGGGCTCGACGTGGCACGCAGGCTGGTGCGCGCCATGGGCGGGCACCTCCGCTACGAGGAGGCGCCCGAGGGGGGCGCGACCTTCGCGTTCACGCTCCCGGCCGAGCGCGCGTCGGCCCTGGAGTGAGCCGAACGGGCCCTGGGCGCCTGTCTCGCGTCGAAGTCAGGCGGCGCTCACCGCGAGCCGTTCGAACTGGGTGCGGATCACGGCGCGCAGGCCATCGGGCAGGTCGGGCACGGCCGCGTCTGCATTCGCCATGCCGG
>JAJYDP010000036.1 GCA_021777365.1 Chloroflexota bacterium
CATCGTCGCGGCGCCCTCGTGGACCTCGCCGATCTTGTAGATCTTCTTCGTGTAGAAGAGGATCCGCTCGGAGACGGTGGTCTTCCCGGCGTCGATGTGCGCGATGATTCCGATGTTCCGCGTCTTGTCGAGCGGAACCTGCCGTGCCACGGTGGTGATCTGCTTCCCTGCTGTCTCTCGGCCTACCACTTGAAGTGGCTGAAGGCCCGGTTGGCCTCGGCCATCTTGTGGGTGTCCTCGCGGCGCTTGACCGCGGCCCCCAGGCCGTTCATGGCGTCCACGAGCTCGCCGGCGAGCTTCTCGCTCATCGACTTGCCGCTCCGCTTGCGCGCCGACTGGACCAGCCAGCGGACGCCCAGCGACATGCGGCGGTCCCCGCGGATCTCCACCGGTACCTGGTAGGTGGCGCCGCCGACCCGGCGGGGCTTCACCTCGATGATCGGCGTCGCGTTGCGGAGCGCGGCCTCGAGCACCTCGAGGCCGGGCCGGCGCGCGGACGCCTCGGCCCGGGCCAGTGCCTGACGGAGGATCCGCTCGGCGAGGCCCTTCTTGCCGTCGGTCATGAGCTTCACCACGAAGCGGTCCGTGGTGCGGGTGAGCGGCGGGGCGTACTTGGCCTTGCGGGGGACCTGGGCGCGGCGCGGCATGCTACTTGACCTTCTGGTTCTGCGGCGCCTTCGCGCCGTACTTGGAGCGGCCCTGCTTGCGGTCCCGCACGCCGGCGGAATCGAGGGTGCCGCGGATGATGTGGTACTTGACGGACGGCAGGTCCTTCACCCGGCCTCCGCGCACCAGCACCACCGAGTGCTCCTGCAGGTTGTGGCCGATCCCCGGGATGTAGGCCGTGACCTCCATCATGTTGGAGAGCCGGACGCGGGCGATCTTGCGCAGCGCAGAGTTCGGCTTCTTGGGCGTCATCGTGCGCACCTGCAGGCAGACCCCGCGCTTCTGCGGAGCGCCCGGAATCGAGACCTGGCGCTGGCGCAGGCTGTTCCAGTTCCTGCGCATGGCGGGCGCCTTGATCTTCTCGATCTTCCTGGCCCGGCCCTTGCGGACGAGCTGGCTGATGGTCGGCACGGAGACGCGGACTCCTTCCTGGGACGTACTCGTTCTGGTGACCGAATCCCTGCACCACCATCGGGGACCCGGGAGGATCGCCCACGGTGGCCGTTTCGGCCGTCGGCGCCGTCCTGCACCGCAGGCGACGCTCGTTCGGCACCGGACCGGTGACGCGTTGCCACCGGAGTGCCGCCGGCGAGCCCCGCGGATGGGCGGGCGGACGCCGAACGCGGGGGTCACGTGGCCCGTCCGGACCGTGGATCCGTCGGACTCGTGCGTCCCGCGGGGCCGCGCGCAGCAGGCTCGCCGATGCACGGCAATGCCAGGCGGCTCGCAGCCACGAAGGCGGAGTATACCGGCGCCCCCGGGGGGTGTCAACGAAACGTCCCGGCGCCGCCAGCCCCCGGCAGGGTGGCGACGCGTGCCGGAGACGCCGGCGTGAGGGCTACGCCTCCTCGGTCGGAGACTCCCCCTCCAGGAACGGGTTCGGCAGCTCCTCCTCGCCGTCCGAGGGCTCGCGCTCCCAGCCGGCAAGGCTGAGGGGCTCCTCCCCGTGCTCCGGTGCCTCCTCGAGGAACGGGTTGTACTCCTCCTCGCCGAAGCCCTCCGGGAGCTCGCCGCCGGCGAGCGCCTCGGCGGCCGCGCGCCGCTCGGCCTCGCGGCGGGCCGCGATGTTGGCCGGAGCGCCGGTCCCCGCCGGGATCAGCTTGCCGATGATCACATTCTCCTTGAGCCCCAGGAGTCGATCCTTGGCGCCGTTGATGGCCGCCTCGGTCAGCACCCGGGTGGTCTCCTGGAAGGACGCCGCGGCCAGGAACGAGCTCGTGTTGAGGGAGGCCTTGGTGACCCCCAGCAGCACGGTCTCGGCCGTCGCCGGCTCGCCGCCCTCGGCGAGCACCTGGTTGTTCAGGTCCTCGAACTCGAAGCGGTCGACCAGCTCGAACGGGAGCTGCTCGCTGTCGCCCGGCTGGTCGATGCGGACCTTGCGGAGCATCTGCCGGACGATGATCTCGATGTGCTTGTCGTTGATGGTGACGCCCTGGCTCCGGTAGACCTTCTGGACTTCCTTCACCAGGTAGCGCTGGACGGCCTCGCGGCCGCGCGTCTCCAGGTACTCCTGGGGGTTGATGGGCCCGTCCGTGATGGGATCCCCGGCGCGGATCTCCTGGCCGTTGTCGACCAGCAGCTTGGCGCTGTGCGGGATCATGTACTCCCGCTCCACCACGTCCTCGGAGCGGACCAGGAGCTCACCGTCCCGGCGGACCACGAAGCCCTTGACGGGGCTGGAGAGCTCGTCGACCTGGCCATCGCCGCGCTCGGCGCGTGCCAGCGCCTGCCCGACCTCGACCGAGTCGCCGTCGGCCACCAGCAGTTCCTGCCCGCGCCCGAGCTTGAGGGGCGTGTCGAAGCTCTCGCGGCTGGTCACCTTGACCTTCCGGCCACCGCTCTCGAGGTTGATGACCTCCACGATCCCGTCGATGTGGCTGATCTCGGCCTTGCCCTTGGGGACGCGGGCCTCGAACAGCTCCTCCACACGCGGGAGGCCGGCGGTGATGTCCGCCTGTGCCACGCCGCCGGTGTGGAACGTCCGCATGGTGAGCTGCGTGCCGGGCTCGCCGATGGACTGGGCGGCGATGATCCCTACCGCCTCCCCCACGCCGACCAGGCGGCTGGTCGCGAGGTTGCGGCCGTAGCACGCCCGGCAGACGCCGTAGCGGGACTGGCAGGTCAGCGCGGAGCGGACCTCCACGGCCTCGATGCCGGCCGCCTGGATCCGCTGGGCGATCTCCTCGGTGATCTCCTCGTTCCGCTCCACCAGGGTGACCGGCTCCGGTCCCCGGTCGTCCACGACCGCAGCGGCGGCGAGGCGGCCGACCAGCCGGCGCGCGAACGCGTCGGCCTCCTCGCCCACGATCTCGCGGGTCTCATCGCGGCTGATCCACGTGCCCTCGGCGGTCCCGCAGTCGTCGTCCCGCGTGATGACGTCCTGCGCCACGTCCACCAGGCGCCGGGTCAGGTAACCCGAGTCGGCGGTGCGGAGCGCGGTGTCGGCGAGCCCCTTCCGGGCGCCGTGGGTGGAGATGAAGTACTCGAGGACGGTCATCCCCTCGCGGAAGTTGCTCCGCACGGGCACGTCGATGATGCGTCCCGACGGGTCGGCCATCAGGCCGCGCATCCCGCCCAGCTGGGCGATCTGCCCCTTGTTCCCGCGGGCGCCGGAGATCGACATCATCTTGACGGCGCCGAACTGGTCGAGCCCGTCCATCATGACGGTCGAGATCGTCTGGGTGGTGTCCTGCCAGACCGCGACGACCTGGTTGTAGCGCTCCTCCTCGGTGATGAGGCCGCGCTGGAAGTCGCGGTCGATCTTGGCCACCTTGGCGTCCGCGTCCGCGAGCATCTCGGGCTTGGCCGGCGGCACCACGATGTCGCTGACCGCGATGGTCATCCCGCCCCGCGTCGCGAGCTCGAACCCGATCGCCTTGATCCCGTCCGCCAGGTGGGCGGTCTCGGCCGGGCCGAGGATCCGGTAACAGCGCCCCACCAGCTTGCGCAGCTCCTGGCGGTTCATGGTCTCGTTCAGGAAGCGCAGCCGGTCGGGCAGGATCTGGTTGAAGATGATCCGGCCGATGGTGGTGCGGACGCGGTGGTCGACCAGCACCTCGGCATCCTCGTCCCACGTCCGGGCCGTGGCCTCCACCACGTCGTGCAGCGCGGGGGCGTGATCCAGGGCGGGGAGCGGGGCCCCATCGGGCCCGAAGCCCCGGAAGGGCCGGTAGTCGGGCTGGATCCGGCCGAACTCGTAGGCCTGCACGGCCTCCGCCTCGGTGCCGAAGCGGTAGGCGGGCTCGACCGCCGACAGGTCCGACCGCTCGGCGATCGTGAGGTGGTAGCACCCGAGGACCATGTCCTGCGTGGGAGCCACGATCGGGCTCCCGTCCGACGGCGAGAGGAGGTTGGCGGTGGAGAGCATCATCCGCCGCGCCTCGTCCTGCGCCGCCGCGCTGAGCGGCACGTGCACGGCCATCTGGTCACCGTCGAAGTCGGCGTTGAAGGCGGTGCAGACCATCGGGTGGATCTGGATGGCCGAGCCTTCGACGAGGACCGGCATGAAGGCCTGGATGCCCAGCCGGTGGAGCGTCGGGGCGCGGTTGAGCAGGACCGGGTGGTCCTGGATCACGTCCTCGAGGACTTCCCAGACCTCCGGCCGGACGCGCTCGACGATGCGCTTGGCGCTCTTGATGTTGTGGGCGAAGCCCTTCTCGACCAGCTGCCGCATGACGAACGGCTTGAACAGCTCGAGCGCCATCTTCTTGGGCAGGCCGCACTGGTGGAGCTTGAGCTCCGGCCCGACCACGATGACCGAGCGGCCGGAGTAGTCCACGCGCTTGCCGAGCAGGTTCTGGCGGAAGCGGCCCTGCTTGCCCTTCAGCATGTCGGACAGGCTCTTGAGCCGGTGGTTGCCGGTTCCGGCGATGGCGCGACCGCGCCGCCCGTTGTCGATCAGGGCGTCGCACGCTTCCTGCAGCATCCGCTTCTCGTTGCGGATGATGATCTCGGGGGCGCCCAGCTCCAGGAGCCGCTTCAGGCGGTTGTTCCGGTTGATGACGCGCCGGTACAGGTCGTTGAGGTCGGACGTGGCGAACCGGCCGCCGTCCAGCTGGACCATCGGCCGCAGGTCCGGCGGGATCACCGGGAGGACGGACAGGATCATCCACTCCGGCCGGGTGCCGCTCTTGCGGAAGGCCTCGATCAGGCGGAGGCGCTTGATCGCCTTCTTGCGCCGCTGGCCGGAGGTGGTCCGGACCTCGCTGTGCAGGTGGCGGGAGAGCTCGTCCAGGTCCATCCGCTGGATGATGTCGCGCACCGCCTCGGCGCCCATGCCGGCCCCGAAGATGCGGGGACCGCCGCGCACGCCGGTGCCGTACTTGCGGTCGAGGTCGCGGAAGTTCCAGCCGTCGATCGAGGTCTCCGGCATCAGCTGCATCGGCTGCAGCCGCTCGATCTCCTCGCGCGCCCTGCGGATCTCCTCGCGGAGCCCCTCGGCCTCGCCGCGCAGCCGCTCGCGCTCGGCCTCGAGCCGGGCGTCGACCTCGAGCCGCGCATCCTCGATGCGCTGGCGGGTGGCCGCCTCCTCGCGCACCTCGCGGTCCTGCAGCTCGGCGTTGACGCGCTCGATCTCGTCCGCGGCGAGCTTCTTCAGGCGCGCCTGCGCCTCCCTGCCGCCCGTGGCACCCTCGGCGACGACGACCTCGCCGGTGGGGGCGAAGACGATCGGCTCGCTCGCGGCGCCGGTCCCGAGCGCCTTGATGGCCGCCTCGGTCCCCTGGCTGGCGACGACCAGGTCCTGCGTGCGCTGGGTGCGCTCCGCCTCCAGGCTCGCGCGGGTCTCCGCCAGCGCGGCGTTGAGGTCGTCCGTGGTGCGGTTCAGGTCCGCCCGCAGCTGGTCCTCCAGGTCGGCGAGCGCCTTGCCGCCCTTGCCGCCGCGTCCCTCTGCCTCCTCCTCCAGCTGGCGCAGCGCGCGCTGCCGGGCGTCCTCGTCCACCCAGGTGAGGATGTACAGGGCGAAGTAGAGGATCCGCTCGAGGTTGCGCGGGCTGATGTCGAGCAGGATCCCCAGCCGGCTCGGCGTGCCCTTGAAGTACCAGATGTGGCTGACCGGGCTGGCGAGCTGGATGTGGCCCATCCGCTCGCGACGCACCTTGGCGCGGGTGACCTCCACGCCGCACTTGTCGCAGATGATCCCCTTGTAGCGGATCCGCTTGTATTTGCCGCAGTAGCACTCCCAGTCCTTGGTGGGACCGAAGATCCGCTCGTCGAAGAGGCCGTCCTTCTCCGGCTTCAGCGTGCGGTAGTTGATCGTCTCGGGCTTGGTCACCTCGCCCTTGGACCAGTCGCGAATCTGGTCAGGCGAAGCGAGCGAGATGCGGATCGCGTTGAAGTTGTTGACCTCGAGCATCGTTCTCCTCCGCGCCTCGGGGGGCCCTCCGAGGCGCGATCCGGGACCGTCTGCGGGCGGCGCCGTCCCCGGCCGGAAGGCCGGCACCGCGTTCTGTGCTGGGGATCAGTCCTCGAAGCCGGCGAGGTTGATCCCGCCGAGATCGGGCAGCGGATAGCCGGAGACATCCTCGGCGAAGTGGATCTCCTCCTCGTTCTCGTTGAGGATCTCCACGTTGAGGCCGAGGCTCTGCAGCTCCTTGATGAGCACCTTGAACGACTCCGGGACGCCCGGGGCCTGGATGTCCTCGCCCTTGACGATCGCCTCGTAGGTCTGCACGCGTCCCATGACGTCGTCCGACTTGACCGTCAGCAGCTCCTGGAGGATGTTGGCGGCGCCGTAGGCCTCGAGCGCCCAGACCTCCATCTCGCCGAAGCGCTGGCCGCCGAACTGCGCCTTGCCGCCCAGCGGCTGCTGGGTGATCAGCGAGTACGGGCCGGTCGAGCGGGCGTGGATCTTGTCCTCCACCAGGTGGTGGAGCTTGAGCATGTACATGTAGCCGACGGTGATCTCGCGATCGAACGGCTCGCCGGTGCGCCCGTCGCGCAGGACGGTCTTGCCGTGTGCCGGGAGTCCCGCGGTCTCCAGTTCCTGGCGGATCTGCGTCTCCGAGGCGCCATCGAAGACGGCCGTGGCCGCCTTCTGGCCCTGCTCGTGCAGCGCCCAGCCCAGGTGGGTCTCCAGGATCTGCCCGATGTTCATCCGGCTCGGCACGCCGAGCGGGTTGAGGATGATGTCCACGGGGGTGCCGTCGGGGAGGAAGGGCATGTCCTCCTGGGGCAGGATCCGGGAGATCACGCCCTTGTTGCCGTGACGGCCCGCCATCTTGTCGCCCACGCTGACCTTGCGCTTCTGCGCGACGCTGACGCGGATCAGCCGGTTCACGCCGGGGAGCAGCTCGTCGCCGTTGTCCCGGTTGAACTCGCGGACATCCACCACCTTGCCGCGCTCGCCGTGCGGCAGCCGCAGGCTCGAGTCCTTCACCTCGCGCGCCTTCTCACCGAAGATGGCCCGCAGGAGCCGCTCCTCGGCGGTCAGCTCGGTCTCGCCCTTGGGCGTGATCTTGCCCACCAGGATGTCGCCCGGCTGGGTCTCGGCGCCGATGTAGACGATGCCGTCCTCGTCGAGGTCCTTGAGCGATTCCTCGCCCACGTTCGGGATGTCGCGGGTGATCTCCTCGGGGCCGAGCTTGGTGTCGCGCGCCTCGACCTCGTGCTTCTCGATGTGGATGCTGGTGAAGAAGTCCTCGCGGACGAGCCGATCGCTGATGACGATCGCGTCCTCGTAGTTGCCGCCCTCCCAGCTCATGAACGCGGCCAGGATGTTGCGGCCCAGGGCGAGCTCGCCCCGGTCGGTGGAGCTGCTGTCGGCGATGACCTGGCCCGCCTCCACGCGCATCCCCACGTCCACGATCGGCCGCTGGTTGATGCAGGTGCCCTGGTTGGAGCGGACGAACTTGTCGAGGCGGTACTCGTCCAGGGAGACGCCGTCGCCGTCGGGCTCGACCTTGACCAGGTCCGCGGTCACCGAGAGGACGGTGCCCGGACGGCGTGCCACCACCACCTGGCCGGAGTCGCGCGCGGCACGCTCCTCCATGCCGGTGCCCACGATGGGCGCCTCCGGCTCCAGGAGCGGGACCGCCTGGCGCTGCATGTTCGAGCCCATCAGGGCGCGGTTCGCGTCGTCGTGCTCGAGGAACGGGATCAGCGCCGTGGCGACCGAGACGACCTGCTTGGGGCTGACGTCCATGTACTCGATCTGCTCGGGGCGCGCCTCCGGGAACACGTCCCGGTAGCGGCACGGCACGCGCGCGTCGATGAAGTGCCCCTGCTCGTCCAAGCCGGCGTTCGCCTGCGCGACGAAGTACTCCTCCTCCTCGTCGGCCGGCAGATAGACGATCTCGTCGGTCACCAGGGGGCGGATCGGGAAGGCCTGCGCCTTCTGGCGCTTGAGCTCCGCGATCGCCGCGGGCGTGAACGGCGCGCCCGACTTCAGGATCACCTCGCCGCCCTTGCCGACCACGTCGGCGCCGGCCTCGTAGGCCTCCAGCCCGGGCTCGTCCCAAGCCACCGAGCGCTTCACGCGCCGGTAGGGCGTCTCGATGAAGCCGTACTGGTTGATGCGCCCGTACGTGGCCAGCGACCCGATCAGGCCGATGTTCGGACCCTCGGGCGTCTCGATCGGGCAGATCCGGCCGTAGTGGCTGTGGTGCACGTCGCGGACGTCGAACCCGGCGCGCTCGCGGGAGAGGCCGCCGGGGCCCAGCGCGGAGAGGCGGCGCTTGCTGGTCAGCTCGGCCAGCGGGTTGGTCTGGTCCATGAACTGGGAGAGCTGGCTGCCGCCGAAGAACTCCTTCATGGCCGCAACCACGGGCCGGATGTTGATCAGCGCGTTGGGCGTGGCCTTCTCGAGCTCCTGGATCGTCATGCGCTCCTTGACGACCCGCTCCATGCGGAGCAGGCCGATGCGGAACGCGTTCTGGATGAGCTCGCCGTTGGCCCTGATGCGCCGGTTGCCCAGGTGGTCGATGTCGTCCGGGCCGCCCAGGCCGTTGTTGAGCTCGATCAGCCGGCCCACGATCGCCGCGATGTCCTCGCGGGTGATGGTCCGGGTCTCGCGCAGCTCCAGGCCCATGCGGTCCGCGACATCGCGGAGCTTCTTGTTGAACTTGTAGCGGCCCACCCGGCCGAGGTCGTAGCGGCGGAAGTTGAAGAAGAGGCTGTCCACCAGCTTCTCGGCGTTGTCGCCGGTGGGCGGGTCGCCGGGGCGCAGCTTCTTGTAGACCTCGATCAGGGCCTCCAGGCGCGTGGAGGTGTTGTCCTTCTCCAGGGTCGAGGCGATGTACTGGGCCTCGGCGTCGGTGTCCACCGCCCGGAACAGGCCGACGATCCTCTCGTTGGCCTCCCAGTCGTCCCGGCGGTCCGGGTCCGGGTCGCGTCCCACGGCCCGCAGCAGCTTGGTGGCCTCCAGCTTGCGCTTGCGGTCCACCTTCACGTACAGCTGCTGGCGCGGCCCGGTCTCGAACTCGAGCCACGCGCCGCGGTTGGGGATCACCTTGGCGGCATAGAGGTCGCGGCCGGTGGTGGGATCCTCGGTCTTCGTGTAGTAGACGCCCGGCGACCGGACCAGCTGGCTCACCACCACGCGCTCGGCGCCGTTGATGATGAAGGTCCCCTGGTCGGTCATGAACGGGAAGTCGCCGAAATAGACCTGCTGGCGCAGCGTCTCGCCTGCCCGCTCCGGGTCCTTCAGGACAAGCTCGACGTCCACGTAGAGCGGCTTGCTGAAGGTGCGGTCCTGCTGCCGGCACTCGAGCTCGCTGTACTTGGGCTCCCCGAACCGGTAGTCGAGGAAGTGGAGCTCCATCACCTTGCCGGTGAAGTCCTGGATCGGGCTGATCTCGTCGAAGAGCTCACGGAGCCCCTGGTCCACGAACCAGCGGAAGGAATCGAGCTGGAGCTCGATCAGGTTCGGGATGGGAAGGACCTCGGGGATGCGTGCGTAGCGCTTACGGGCGGGGGCGTACGACGCGCGCCGAGAGGACTCAGCGACAGACAGCATGAACCGCTCCTTGACGGAGGAGGAGGGAGGAAAGGGGGGCCGCGCTCACAGACCGGTCAGCATACCATGCTGACGGCCCATGTCAAACGTCCGGCCGGCCCACGCTCCCGACAGGCCGAGGGAGCGGGGTCCGTGCGGGCGCCCGCTCCCTCGCCGAACCCCGGGGCCGAACGGCCCCGGGGTGCCGTGGCTACTTGATGTCGACCGTCGCGCCCTGCTCGGAGAGGGCGGCCTTGATCTTCTCGGCCTCCTCCTTCGAGACGCCTTCCTTGACCGGCTTGGGTGCGCCGTCGACGAGGTCCTTGGCCTCCTTGAGGCCGAGCCCGGTCAGCTCGCGCACGACCTTGATCACCGGGATCTTGTTCGGTCCCACGGCGCTCAGGATGGCGGTGAACTCGGTCTGCTCCTCCTCCGGGGCGGCGGCCGCAGCCGCGGTAGCCGCGGCGGGGGCCGCCGCCACCGCGACGGGAGCGGCCGCGGAGACGCCGTAGCGCTCCTCGAACTTCTTGATGAACTCGGACAGCTCGAGGACGGTCATGCCGTCGATCGCCTCGAGGATCTGCTCCTGGGTGAGTGCCATGTGCGTGCTCTCCGTTCGTGTCCGTGTGCTTCGGGGTGGATGTCCGTGGTGCGGAGCGCCCGTCCCGGCATGGCCGGCCGCGCGCTCACGTCGGGCTGCCGCGGGCGTGAGCCCGGACCGCCCGCCGCCTCAGGCGGCCCGATCGGCGCCGCCCGCCCGCTGCTCCTGGAGCTGGGCCAGCGCGTAGCCCAGGTTCCGCAGCGGCGCGGCGAGGAGCCCCGCCATCGTCGTCAGCGGCGAACCGACTGCGCCGGCCAGCTGGCCGAGCAGCTGCTCCCGCGGCGGCAGCGCGGCGAGGACCGTCACGTCGTCGGCGCCGATGCGCCGCTGCCGCAGGACCGCCCCGCGCACCTTGAGGTTGCGGTAGGGACGGATGGCGTCGAGCAGCGCGCGCGCCACGGCCGCCTCGTCACCGGCGCCCAGCGCCAGCGCCGTGGGGCCGTCCAGGAGGGGTCCGAGCTCGGACTTCCCGGCCTGCTCCGCGGCGATCTTCGCCAGGCGGTTCTTGACGACGCGGTAGGTGACGCCGGACGGCCGCAGCGAGCGGCGGATGGCGGCCAGGTCGGCGACGGTGAGGCCACGGTAGTCGGTGACGATCGACGCGGAAGCGGCCGAGAACTCCTCGGTCAGGGCCGCGACGGTCGCCCGCTTGGCCTCGGTGGGCATGAGCCCTCCTTTCCTGTCGGACGCCTGGCTGGCAGGCGCCCCTGCGTCGTTCCGCGAGGGGCGCACGCGCCCGGGCAGAGGACCCGAACGATGAGCTTGCCTCGGCGGGCCCGCGCGTCACCGGGTCGATGCCCGGTCGCTGCGCGATTTCAGTCGCCCCTCACGGGGCGGGCGCCCGCTGTCTGCGGCGGAACGGTCTTCGATTGGTCGCGGCGCCCGGCGGTGCCGGCGTCGCTCGTCACGTGGCTCCGCGCTCGGCGGAGCGGTCCGCGCGGATCATCCCGCCCGCGCGAGCGGGTCCGGCGCCGGCCCTCCGGCTCCGGGTCGAGGGCTAGGCCTGGCTGGCCGCGGCCAGGAGGGCGGGCACGTCCACGCGGATGCCGGGGCCCATGGTCGAGGCCACGGTGAGCCCTCGGAAGTACTGCCCCTTGGCCGCGGAGGGCTTGGCGCGGTTCACGGCGTCCACCAGCGTGGCGAGGTTCTCCACCAGCTGGCCCTCCGCGAAGGAGGTCTTCCCGAAGCGGGCATGGATGATCCCGCCCTTGTCCACCTTGAACTCGACCCGCCCGGCCTTCACCTCGCGGATGGCCCGGGTCAGGTCGAACGTGATGGTCCCCGACTTGGGGTTCGGCATGAGCCCGCGGCGGCCGAGGATCTTCCCGAGCCGGCCCACCATGCCCATCATGTCGGGCGTCGCGAGGGCGACATCGAACTCCAGCCAGCCGGCCTCGATCTTCTTGACCAGGTCCTCGCCGCCCACGATGTCCGCGCCGGCATCCGTGGCCTCGCGCGCCTTCTCGCCCTGGGCGAACACCAGCACCCGGACCTGACGACCGGTGCCGTGCGGCAGGACCACCGTGCCGCGCACCATCTGGTCGGCATGGCGGGGATCGACCCCCAGCCGGATGTGCACCTCCGCCGTCGCATCGAAGGCGACGACGGTGGTCTGCTTCAGGAGGGCCGCCGCCTCGGCCGGCGGGTATACGCGCTCGCGCTCGACGAGCTTGACCGCCTCGAGGTACTTCTTGCCGTGGTTCGCCATGTCGCTCCCTTCTCGGCCGCCCTGGCGGCCTCCCCTCTCGACGCGGGGTGTACGGGCCGGATCGCAGGAGGGATCCCGTCCGGCGGCCTCCGGCCGAGGCCCCGGCGGGCGAGACGGGGTGGCCGGCTCGGGGCCGGCCCGACGTCAGCCGACGACCTCGATGCCCATCGACCGCGCCGTCCCCTCGATCATCCGCGCCGCGGCATCGAGATCGGTGGCGTTGAGGTCGGCAAGCTTCGTCTGCGCGATCTCGCGGCACTGCGCACGGGTGACGGTCCCGGCACTGCCCCGGCCGGGCGTGGCGGATCCGCGCTCGACCCCGGCCGCCTTGCGGAGCAGGTCCGCCGCGGGGGGCGTCTTGAGGATGAACGTGAAGGACCGGTCCTCGTAGACCGTGATCTGGGCCGGGATCACCTGCCCGACCTGGCCGGCCGTCTTCTCGTTGTATGACTTGCAGAACTCGACGACGTTGATGTGGGGACCGAGCGCTGTCCCGACCGGTGGCGCGGGCGTCGCCTTGCCGGCGGGCAGCTGCAGGGTCAGCACGACTCGGATCTTCTTGGCCACGAACTCGCTGCCTCTCGGTTAGAGCTTCTCGACCTGGAGGAAGTCGAGCTCGACGGGCGTCTCCCGGCCGAAGATGCTCACCAGCACCTTGACCTTGTTCCGCTCCGGGTTGACCTCGTCCACCGTGCCGATGAACTCGGCGAACGGGCCGTCGGTCACGCGGACGCTCTGGCCCTTGGTGAATGCGACGCGGTACTTGGGCGCCTCCACGCCCATCTGCCGCAGGATCTGCTTGACCTCGTGCTCGGCCAGCGGGACCGGCTCGCTGCGGGTCCCCGGGATGTTGCCGCCGCCCACGAAGCTGGTCACGCCCGGGGTGTTGCGCACCACGAACCAGGACTCCGGGTCGAGGATCATCTCGACCAGCACGTAGCCCGGGTAGACCTTCTTCTGGACGGTGTGGCGCTGCCCCTGGCGGATCTCGATCTCGTCCTCCATCGGGACCAGGACCTGGAAGATGCGGTCCTCCATGCCCATCGACTCGATGCGGTGCTCGAGGTTCGCCTTGACCTTGTTCTCGTAGCCCGAGTAGGTGTGGATGACGTACCAGTGCTTCTCGGGGCGGACGGCGGCAGCGTCGGGGACGGACATGGTCACGCGGTCAGGAACTGGACGACCTGGGTGAACAGGACGTCGAACACGGTGATGTAGATCCCGATGGCCGCGCTGATGACGAGCACCAGCACGGTGAGGTTGCGCGTCTGTTCCCGGGTGGGCCAGGTGACCTTCTTCAGTTCGGACCACGCCTCGTTGATGAATTGGCGGATGCGGTCCACGGGTGGCGGTGTCCCTTTCGATCTGTCAGGAGAAGATGGCAGGCGCGGCCGGACTCGAACCGACAACCACTGGTTTTGGAGACCAGAGCTCTACCAATTGAGCTACGCGCCTGTGTGGCCTCCCCTACTTCGCCTCTCGGTGCGCCGTGTGGCGACGGCACCGCGGGCAGTACTTCCGGAGCTCGATGCGCCCCGGGTCGTTCTTCTTGTTCTTCTCGGTCGTGTACGTCCGCTCCTTGCACTCCGTGCAGGCGAGCTGGATGACCGGCCGGTTCTCGACCTTCGCCATGCCTTACTCCAGGATGCTGGTGATCGCGCCGGCGCCCACGGTGTGGCCGCCCTCGCGGATGGCGAAGCGCTGCCCGGTCTCGAGCGCGATGGGGGTGATGAGCTCCACCGTCATGTCCACGTTGTCGCCCGGCATCACCATCTCCATCCCCTCGGGGATGCCGATGGCGCCGGTCACGTCGGTGGTGCGCAGGTAGAACTGGGGACGGTAGCCGTTGTAGAAGGGGGTGTGGCGGCCGCCCTCCTCGCGGGTCAGCACGTAGACCCGGGCGATGAAGCGGGTGTGGGGCTTGATGGAGCCGGCCCGGGCCAGCACCTGGCCGCGCTCGATCTCGTCGCGCTCGATGCCCCGCAGCAGGGTCCCGATGTTGTCCCCGGCGCGGCCCTCGTCGAGCAGCTTCTTGAACATCTCGACCCCGGTCACCACCACCTTGCGGGTGGGCCGGATGCCCACGATCTCGACCTCGTCGCCCACCTTGACGATGCCGCGCTCGACGCGCCCGGTGGCCACCGTGCCGCGGCCCTTGATGCCGAAGACGTCCTCCACCGGCATCAGGAAGGGCTTGTCGACGGCGCGCTCGGGGGTGGGGATGTAGGAGTCGACCGCATCCATCAGCTCCTGGATGCAGGCGTAGGCGGGATCGGCGGGATCGTTGGGGGCCTCCAGGGCCTTCAGCGCGGAGCCGCGCACCACGGGGATCTCGTCGCCCGGGAAGTTGTACTTGGAGAGGAGCTCGCGCACCTCGAGCTCGACGAGCTCGAGCAGCTCGGGATCGTCGACCGCGTCCACCTTGTTGAGGAAGACGATGATGTAGGGCACCTCCACCTGGCGGGCCAGCAGGATGTGCTCGCGGGTCTGGGGCATGGGCCCGTCGGTGGCGGCCACCACCAGGATCGCCCCGTCCATCTGGGCCGCGCCGGTGATCATGTTCTTGATGTAGTCGGCGTGCCCCGGGCAGTCCACGTGGGCGTAGTGGCGGTGCTCGGTCTCGTACTCCACGTGGGCGATCGCGATGGTGATGCCGCGCTCGCGCTCCTCGGGCGCGTTGTCGATCGTGTCGAAGGCGCGGAACTCGGCCTCGCCCTTGAGCGAGAGGTACTTCGTGATGGCCGCCGTCAGGGTGGTCTTGCCATGGTCGATGTGACCGATGGTGCCGACGTTGACGTGGGGCTTGGTGCGCTCGAACTTCTTCTTGGCCATCGCGTGCGCTGTCCACTCCTCAGATGGCGGACCGATCCGCCCGGACAGGGACTGGAGCCCACAATCGGATTCGAACCGATGACCTCTTCCTTACCAAGGAAGTGCTCTGCCGGCTGAGCTATGTGGGCCCGCAGCGGGATTACTGGTGGGCAGGAGAGGAATCGAACCTCTACAGCCGAAGGCGGCTGATTTACAGTCAGCTGAGCTCACCACCTGCTCAACCTACCCACGGACGACTGCGTTCCCGGGATCGCTCCCGGCGTGGTGAAGAGGCGTCGAACGCAGTTTCCTCTTCGGATGGAGCCGACGACGGGACTCGAACCCGGAACCGGCGGTTTACAAAACCGCTGCTCTACCAAT
>JAJYDP010000764.1 GCA_021777365.1 Chloroflexota bacterium
ATCTGCGAGACCAGCGGAGCGGCGCCCATCTCGGAGGCCGCCCGGTGCGCCTCTTGGAGGATCGGCGGCGCCTCCTGGCGCCTCCCCCCGTCCGCGAGGATGGCCTCCGCCTCCCGGAGCAGGGCGTACGGGCGCAGGGAGAGTTGGCCGGCAGCCAGGCAGGCCGCGGCGGCGTCACACCACAGGCGCTCGCTGGCCGCCTGCTCGAGACGCGCCGACTCCGCCTGGCACAGCGCGAGCACTGCGCGATGCCGTCGCCACCGCGTCGCGTGGTGTCCGGCCAGCTCGCGGGCCAGCGTTTCGGCGCGCGCGAGCGTAGCGCGTCCGCTCTGCAGTGCCGCCGCCAGCCCCGAGCTGCCCCGCCGCCTCCGTGAGAGGCTGGCGAGGTCCGCCTCGATGCCGAGCGCGGTGGCGAGGATCGTGCAGTGGAAGGAGCGATCGCGCAGCGTGAGGTCGCCCCACCGGGTGAGGACCGCATCGGCCGCCGCCCGAGCGCCGGCCAGCTCGCCGCTGGCGAGCCGCAACGAGGCCAGGGCGTGCGCGGCCAGCAGTTCGGCGTCGAGCCGGACGCCTCGACCCGCAGACGGGTCGATCCGATCGAGGCGGTGCGCCGCCCGCTCGAACTCGCCGCGGCCGATCTCGAGCTGCGCGTGGCCGATCTCCAAGAGAACTGCGGCACCTCCCTCGGGTCGGCCCCGCTCGGCTTGGGCAACCACCTCCCTGGCCTCCTCCCAGCGCCCCAGCTGGTAGAGCGCGAACGCGGCGATGAAGCGGGTCAGCGGGGCGGTCGAGCGCTCCAGTCCGTGCGCGTCCTCCCAGGCGGCCGCCGCCAGGGCTTCCCGCACGCAGTCCTCTCCCTCGAGGATGCTGGCCAGGTTGTTCCAGGCACGCGCGGTCGCGGGCACGTCCCCGGTCGAGAGGGCAAGGTCGCGGGCCCGCTGGAGCGTCGCCGCCGCGACATCCGCATCTCCGGGCTGGGCTTGGGCGGGACCCAGGGTGGCAAGTGCGTCGGCCTCGATGTCGCGCGCCTCCACCGCCCGGGCGATCTCGATCGCCCGAGCGGCCATCTCCGCGCCTTCGCCCGCCAAGCGGTCAAGCATCAGACGGCGCGCGTAGCCCGCGAGGACGCGGGCCCGAGCCGCCGTCGGAGGCTCGGCCGGCACCAACCGGACGGCCTCGCGATGGGCCGCCAGTGACTCAGCGTCACCACCCGCCAGCAGGGCAAGGTAGCCGAGCTGGTCGTACAGCAGGCCGGCCCGGATCGGCTCGGCTTCGGCGTCCACCGTCCGGACGGCCGCACGCAGCTGCGCTGCGGCGCGATCATAGGCCCCCGCGGCACCGGCCGCCTCTCCGGCGAGCCGCATCAGCCCGGGCCGATCGAGCGAGGTCAGGCCGGCGGCGTCCGGGACCCACGGCCACAGCTCGATGGCATGCTCGAACTGGGCCTGCGCGTCGGCCGGGGCGAAGGACTGCGTGGCCGCCAGGCCGGCCTGGACCGAGGCGGCGAGGGCGCGGGGAAGCTCGCCGGCCATCATCCAATGGTGAGCGAGTCCGGCGGCCAGCGCCGGATCCCGGCCGTTCGAGGAGGCCTCGAGCGCTTCCGCGATCCGCGCGTGAAGGCGCGCGCGTTCGCCGGGCAGCAGGTCGTCGTAGATGGCCTCGCGGAGCAGCTCGTGGTGGAAGGCGAAGCGCTCGGCAGTCCCGCCGAGCGGGACGAGGATGCCGTGGGCCACCGCGTCGCGGAACATCGGGGTCAGGGCGTCTGGTGGGACGCCCCGCGCGCGAGCCAGGGTCGGAGCGTCCACGTGGCTCCCGGCGACCGAGGCTGCCTGCAGCAGCGCTCGCGTCGGTTCGGCCAGCGCCTCGACCCGGGCCAGCAGGACCTCACGCAGCGACGCGGGGAGCGAGATCGTCGGGTCGCCCAGGGCCAGGAGCTCCTCGACGAAGAACGGGTTGCCCCCAGTGCGGGCATGGATCGTCGCCACGATGGTCGGGTCTGGTTCGCGGCCCAGGATCGCGGCCACCTGCCGGCCGACTTCGGCCCGGTCGAACGGGACCAGCTCGACGCGCTCCGCCCGCTCTAGGCGTTCGAGCTCCGCCAGGAAGGCCGCCACCGGCTGCGGTCGGTGGACGTCGTCCGTGCGGTAGCTGCCGAGGAGCAGGAGGCGCTCGTCTCGCAAGTTCCGCACGAGGAACGCGAGCAGGTCGAGGGTCGCCCGGTCGGCCCAGTGCAGGTCCTCTACCGCCAGGAGCAGGGGCGCCCGGGCTGCAAGGCGCTCGAGGACCCCGATCAGGGCCTCGAAGAAGCGCCCACGCGCCCATGCCGGGGCCGATCGCAGCCCCGGGTCGGGCGTCTCGGCCAGCTCGGGCAGCAGGCGGCCGAGCTCGCCCATCGCTGGACCGAGGACGCCATCGCGTTCTCCTCGCTCCGCGCTCCGGATGAACCGGCGGAGCGCTTCGACGATGGGCCCATAGGGAACGCTGCTCTCACCAAGGGGCACACAGGCACCGTCGAGGACCCGCGCACCGGTGGCACTCGCGCGGGCGGAGAACTCGGTCACCAGCCGGGACTTCCCGATGCCGGCCTCGCCTCCCACGAGGACCACCCTGAAGCGGCCCCCCGCCGCCTCGTCAAGCGCCGCGGTCAGCCGGTCGAGCTCATCCTGGCGACCGACGAAGACCGGGCTGGCGACCCGCTTGGCCACGCCCTATTATCGCGCCCCCCGACCGCCCTACCCCAGCTCTTGAAGCGGCTCACGCCATCCGTGCCGGCCGAGCTCAGGCTGCGACGGGGGCGTCCGAAGAAATGAACACGCCCGCCGCCGCCTCTATGGATTCCGCACGATGTCTCGCTCGTCCCCGGGCCGTAGCGTCGCTTCCGCGAGGGCGTCGACACGCGGCCCACACCTCGGCCGCCCGGGCCGCGCCGAGCCACTGGCGAGACCGCCTCGCGCGCTGTGCTCCGTTCGCCGGGATGCGACGGGGCGAGGGAGGAGTCATGCGTCGAAGGCTGACCGGGTTCTATGGGGTCGCCCTGGC
>JAJYDP010000765.1 GCA_021777365.1 Chloroflexota bacterium
AACTCCACGACCTCCTGGAGCTCGGCCTTGGCCTCGTCGACGCCGGCCACGTCGGCGAAGGTGACCACGGTCTTGTTGCCCAGGAACATGCGCGCGCGGCTCTTGCCGAAGCTCATGGCCTGGTTGTTAGTGCCCTGGGCCTGGCGCATCATGATGAAGATGAAGCCGCCGATCAGGAGCACCGGCAGCAGGGCGCTGATCAGGAGCCCCAGCCACTGGCCGGTCTGGGAGGCCTGCTGCGGCATCACCGTGACGTTGGCGCAGCTGGCCACCGCGCCGGGCTCGGCGCAGGTGGCGCGGATGTCCGCCATCAGGCCGTCGCCCAGGGTGCCCGGGATCTGGCTGGTCCGCTGGGAGCCCGCGGGGTCCTTCAGGGTGATGGTGAGCTGCGTCCCCTGCTCGACGACCTGGTCGACGTTGCCGGCCTTGACGAGCCCGAGGAAGGAGGACGACCCCCCGCTGTAGGGGATGTCGGTGGTGGTCGTGCTCGAGCCGACGGCGCTCACGAGCATCGAGAACAGGAAGAACCCGCCCAGCGCCGCGGCGAGCCAGACCAGCAGGACATTCCGGCGCGGCAGCCAGCTGTTCACCGCGAGGGCTCCTGCGGCGCAGGCCGTACCCGCCGCGAGGCCGGATCACGAACCGCGCGCGAGCGGGCCTCAATCCCCGCCCGTGCCGGATGCGCAGGGGTGAGGAACGCCTGGCCGGCGCGCGCGTCCCGGAGGAGAACGGAGCCGCGGCGCCCGCCGACGAGCGAGCCGGAGAGGAAGCGCAGGTGGCAACCACAGGCGCAGATCGTCCGTCCGGCCGGCGCACCGGCCGCCTGATCGACCCTCCCACGCCCTGTCATCGCGCGCTCGCTCTGCACCGCAGGTCGGTCTCGCCAGTGGTTCGGCGCGGTTCCGGCGGCCGCCACAATGAGCCGCGCGTGGTCACCACCCGCATCCTCTTCTTACGGCGGTCCCCTCCGCTTGTCCAGAGGCGGATGGACCATGCTGCGCGGCACACCGCCCGGGCGCCCTCGAGGGTGAGGACCGTGGCCGCCAGTACATGCGTGGCGCCGTTCCTTTCGCCGGAGCGCAACTGGGCCCACGACGTGGTCCCGCTCCGCCCGTGGCGCGAGGGGCACAGCCCGCACGAGCTGTGGCTGGCCATTCGCGTGGCGTGGACTCTGCGCCGCTGATCCTCCGTCCTGGCAGAGCCATGCGACACGTGGCGCCCCATCGACGCCACGTCCGCGCTCGGTGCCCAGCGCCATCCGGCGCGGCGTCGATTCATCCGCGGGCGATGGACCTCGTGGCGCTCCCGGGCGCGTCGGCCAGTCGCCGGTGGACCGGCCGGCCGGTCGCGCGGACCCAGAGGAGCTGGCCGGCGTGTGCAGGGACTTGCCCACAAGCTTATCCACACCCATCTGCGATTGGCGGCGACCGCCCGTCCCCTTTCGCCGATGCCGGGCGCGGAGTAGTGTGCTGGGGTGGGGATGGGGTGGGGGCCGGGCCGGCGGAACCAGCCGCCGTGGGGCGGGCTGTACGATCCCGGGCTGGGCACGTCGCTCATGCTGCTCCTCTGCATCGTGGCTGTCGTCGGCTTCGTCGCGGTGTCCCTGCTGACCCCGGCCGCTCCGCCACCCGCGGCCGCGCCAGCCAACGGGACGGTCACCCCGGCCGCCTCGAGCGCATCCTCGCCCGCCGCCAGCGCGACGGCCTCGCTGAGCCCCGGATCAACGGCAGGGTCGAGCGCGTTGTCGGGCGCCGCGAGCCTGACGCCACCGGCCACCACCATGCCGCCTCCACCCCGCACCCCATCGCCCACGCCGCGGGTCACGCCCACGCCGCGGGTCACGCCCTCGCCTGCTCCGACGCGCGTGGCGACGCCTGCGCCGACGGTCACGTCGCGGCCGTCGCCCAGCGCCATGCCCGCGACCCCGTCCCCGGCAGCCATCCCGAGCGCCGGGCCGACCCCGATCCCGTCCGTCAGCCTGGGTCCCTGAAGAGCTCCGCCAGGCCTGACCGTGGTCCTGGTCGAAACCGGCAGGTTCCCTGACGCGGTCCGTTGACGCGGTCCGTTCGACAGGTCGACGTCGGCACCCCGGGCGCCCGGGAGCATCGCCGAACGCGGGACCGCAGTGCTGCTCACCGAGCAGAATATGAGGAGACATGCGCACCCTGCTGCTCTGGATGGCCCGCAGCACCTGGCTCCGCGAACGGATCCCGCGGCTGCCGTTCGCCCGGCGCGCGGTGCGCCGCTTCATGCCCGGCGAGGAGCCAGAGGCGGCGCTGGCCCAGGCCGAGGCGTTCCGCGACCAGCGGATCGGGAGCCTCTTCACCCGCCTCGGCGAGAACGTGGTGCGGATCGAGGAGGCGGACGCGACGGCGCAGCACTACCTGGGCCTGCTCGATGCGATCGCGGCGCGGGGGATCCCGGGCGAGCTCTCGGTAAAGCTGACGCAGCTGGGCCTCGACCTCGACGAGGCGCGCACGCTGCAGCACCTGGGACGCCTGGCCGAGCGCGCGGCGCAGGACGGCGGGGTCGTCTGGATCGACATGGAGGGCAGCGCCTACACCGAGCGCACGGTCGCGCTGTACGAGCGCCTGAAGGCGCAGCACGCCAACACCGGCATCTGCCTGCAGGCGTACCTGCGCCGCACCGCGGCCGACATCCAGCGCCTGCTCCCGCTCGAGCCCGCCATCCGCCTGGTCAAGGGCGCCTACGACGAACCCGCGTCGCTCGCCTACCGCACCCGCCGCGAGGTGGACGCGAACTACACGGCCCTGGCGGTCGCGATGCTGGAGGCCCGGGCCGCCGGCCGCGCGATCCGGATCGGCGTCGGCACCCACGATGTCACCCTGATCGAGCAGCTCGCCGTGCACGCCGACGCGCTGGGCCTGCCGCGCACGGCCTTCGAGGTGCAGATGCTCTACGGCATCCGGCTCGACGCGCAGCGCCGGCTCGCCGCCGAGGGGTACGCGGTGCGCGACCTCATCGCGTATGGCTCGGCGTGGTACCCCTGGTACATGCGCCGGCTCGCGGAGCGGCC
>JAJYDP010000766.1 GCA_021777365.1 Chloroflexota bacterium
GCCCCTGCTCGACGGCACGTCGTGGTCGGGGAGGGCGAGCAGCTTCCTGCGCCGCGCGGGATGGCCCGAGGGTGACGCTGGCATCAACGAACGAGCTGCTCGCCTATATCGCCGATCTGGTCGAGGCACTCGAGCGGTATGCCGTCACCCTGCTGCCGCCTGCCGAGGGCGACGAGATCACCCTGGGACAGGATCTGGACGGAAGCCTGGTCATCGACCTCGAGGGTCGCCTCCCCATGCCGCGCCGATCGAGAGACGTCGATCTCGAATTGTTCGAGCGCTGGCGACTGACCGGCCGGGACCAGTGGGCCTGTGTCGAGTACACGTACGAACTCCGACACCATGAGATCGGGTACCGGCGAGCCTTCCACCGCCATGACGAGGACTACTTCGTCCGCATGCACGGCGTCGCGACCCACGAGCACTGCGAGGCGACGATGGGGGTGGAGGTGTGCGGCCACTACTACGGCCACCCTGTGGCGGACGCCTTCGACGGCTTCCGCCGGCTGTACGACACCTGGCTGACGGATCGGAAGCCAGACTGCCTCGCGTTGATCTGTCTCGGCTGAGAGGCGAGGCTTCCCTGGCGGGTGCTTCGCGGAGCAGCGTTCCGGTCGGCGCTCAGGCCTCCTCGGCGGGCTCGGCCGGGACCGTGAAGACGAAGGCCGCTCCCTCACCGGGGTGTTCCACGACGATCGAACCGCCCATCGCCTCCAGCAGCCCGCGCGCCACGTTGAGCCCGAGCCCGGTGCCGCCGTTCGCCGCCCCAGTCGCGAATCGATCAAACAGGCGCTCGCGCGTGACTTCGGAGACCCCCGGTCCGTGATCCCGGACGGCCACCACCAGCCGGTCGGCCGCCGGGTCGTCAGGCGCGTGGTCTCCCGCGTGCCCGCCCGCGTGCTCGGCGCGGATCGCCACTTCGATCGGCTCGCCGCCTCCGTGCTTGATCGCGTTGTCCAGCAGCGCCCAGACCACCTGGTCGACCCAGTCCCGGTCGGCGACCGCCAGCCACCCCGCGGAGTCGTCCTGCAGCGAGAAGGGCACCTCGTCGTGCCCGAGGCTCTCCCAGGCTCGGCGGACCATCGGCGCGAGCGCGACCACCTCCTCACGCGGCTTCAGGATCCCGGCCTCCAGGCGCGACACGGTCAGCAGCTGCGCCACCAGCCTGGTCAGCCGATCCGTCTGCTCGACGATGATCCGGAGCGCGGGGTCGTGGTCACGTGCCTCGAGTCGCTCGGCGAAGGCCCGGATGCTGGTGAGGGGCGTCTGCAGGTTGTGGCTGACGCCGCGCAGGAACTCGCTCTTGAGCTCGGAGAGCGAACTCGTCGCGGCGTAGAGCTCGGCGTTGCGCACGGCCGCCGCGAGCTGGCTACCGAACAGCGCGAGCAGGTCGGCATCGGCCGGGCCCCAGTCACGCTGGGGCGGGACGACCGCGCGCAGCCAGCCCACCTGGTCGTCGCCGAGCCGCAACGGCGTGACGACCGTCCAGGCCTCGCCAGGAACCCGCTCGCCCGACTGGGGCGCCTCTGGCGCGCCGACCACGCCGGCCGTGCCGCCCGCACCAGCCGTGCCGGCCGTGCCGCCCGTGCCGCCCGCATCAGCCGTGCCGTTCGCATCGTTCGCCAGCAGGACCTCCACCGATCGGAACCCGAACGCGGTGGTGGCCGACCGCTCCGCGGCGGTGACCAGCGGCCCGATCCCCTCGCGCGGCGAGAGCGCCGCGAGCGCCTCGAGCACCTGGTGCAGCGACTCGTTCCGGGCCGCGAGCGCGGCCGCGAGCCGGTTGTGGCTCTCGGCCAGGCGCCCCAGCTCGTCGTCTGCCGGCGCGACGATGCGCGCGGAGAGGTCGCCGGCCTGCAGGCGGTCGAGCGTCACGGTGAGCTCGCGCATCGGGTGGATCAGGCCGCGGGCGAGCGCGAAGCTGAGGAACACCGCCCAGAGCACGGTCATGGCGAGGGCCACCGCGAGGACCACCCCCACGTCCGGTGTCTCTCCGAGCGGCTGGGCCAGCGCGAGGTAGCCGATGGGCTGGCCGGACGAACCCACGAGCGGCACCACCGCGGCGACGGTCCCGTCCACGCTGGTGGCGAACCCGTCCGTTGCGGAGGCCGTCGATCCCGGGGCCGCCGGTAGCGTATCGAGCGCGTCGGGGCCGGCCTGGGTGCGCACCGACCCGTCGAGCCCGAAGACGGTCACGCTCCCGCCGGAGAGGGCGGCGAGCCGCGCGGCAGCCGGCGCATCCGGGAGCTGGAGCCGGGGCAGGTCGGCCGCCGCCAGCCGCACCAGGTTGAGGGTCGCGGCCTGTTGCTGGTCGGTCGCGGCAGATCCGGCCCGCAGGACCGCCACCACGCCGAACACCAGCACGGGGAGCAGCGCCACCGTCGCGAGCGCGAGGAAGAGGCGGGACCGGAGGGATAGCCGGCTCACGGTGGGGCGAGCATATCAGCCGGCGCGGGACGCGGGGGAGGTGGAGAAGCGCGAGCGGCCTACTCCACCAGCCGAACCACCGGCTGCCCGTAGGTGGACTTGTTGCCGCCAGCGTCGATGGTCAGGGGCAGGCTGGCCGTGATGTTGTCCACGAACCAGCCGCCGAGCGTGATCTGACCGTCGCAGGAGGTCTCGCTGGGGTCGAAATGCCAGACCCAGAACCCGATCAGGATCCCGTTATCGTCGCTGATCGCGACCGGGAGGTCCGCGCCGCTCGGGTACTGGGCGACGAGGGTCTTGCAGACGTCTGACATCTGGCCGTGGTTGTTCGGGCCGAGATACATCCCGAGGTCGACCGTGTACGAGAACCCGCCACCGGTGATGATGGCTTTCGCCGTGTTGGCATCCACGTTGCAGTTCTGGGGATGGTTGACGCAGAACGTCGTCCATGCGAACTGGTTCGCCCTCAAAGGGAACGAGGTGTTCGGCGGGCAATTGGGGCCGCCTTGCGGATCGCAGTAGCTCTTCTCGTTGCCTCGATCGGACTGACCCACGGCCTTGTAGTTGAACTGGATGGGAGCCGCATTGTTGGCCCCGTTCGCAAAG
>JAJYDP010000767.1 GCA_021777365.1 Chloroflexota bacterium
GGATGACCTCGGGGATCGGATAGGGGGCAACGAAGCCGATCTTGCCGGTGGCCGACGCGGCCCCGGCCGCCATCCCGGAGAGGTAGTCACCGTTCTCGCCGGCACCGAAGTACTCGGCGAGGTTCGTGGCCAGTTCCGTGCCCGTGGCCTGCTCGAACAGCACGTTGGGATACTGCTTGGCGGCCGCGACCATCGACGGCTGGTACCCGAACGAGGTGGCAAAGATGATGTTCGCGCCCTGGTTCACCAGCTGGGTGATGACCTGGCTCGCCTGCGGACCCTCCGGCACGTTCTGCTTGTACATGGTCTCGACACGACCGCCGAACGCGCTCTGCACCGCGAGGCGCCCGACCTCGTGGGCGTGGGTCCAGCCGGCGTCGCTGGGAGCGCCGACGTAGATGAACGCCGCTTTGAACGGGTTGCTGGTGGTCCACTGGCTTCCGGTGGTCGACGTTCCGGCCGATGCCGCGGCCGATGCTGCCGGGGCGGCCGATGCTGCCGGGGCTGTCGATGCCGCCGGCGCGGCTGACGGGCCCGTCAGCGCCGACGGCGCCGGGGTCGCCGCCGAGCCGCACGCCGCCAGCAGCGCGGCGACCAGTCCGAGCGCGATGGACGAGCGGACGACGCCCTTGTTCCCGATCGAAACCCTGCCTCCTCGCCTGTCAGTCACCGTACGGTCCTCCTCACGAGTCTGTCACGTATGCCCTGGCGTGGGTCGATTGCTCATGCGAGCGGAGCCCAGATGTGGTACGTCAGCGTGCCAACCTCCCATGTATACGTCATGGACCCTTCGTGGGGAACGTCGAACCCGCCAGCCCCCGATCCGTGCCGGCGTTGATGCGGGTGCCCGTGTCTCTGCAGGCCTCCTGCCTGCTGGCGCGGTGCCTGCCTGGCGACGCTACCACTGGCGACCCCATTGTGGAGCGGCGCGCGGCCGATGGCGAGCGTCCCTGGCACGGGCCATCGTCCCTGGCCTCGTCTCGCCGCCGGGGTTCCCCGCCCGGGGCGGGCCCGCGCTCACCGCCCAGGATCCCGATGCCGGCCACGTCCTCCAGCGACCCCGGGACGATCATCGGGCCGGGCGTCGGCGCCGGTTGCCGGGACGAGAGTCGTGCCGCGGAGGCGTAGCGCCATTCCGTGAGTCGAGGGCTCATCGAAGACCTGCGCCGTGCATCTACGCGTCAGGCCGGAGGTCGGCTGCGGGGCGCCGTTGCCACGCACGACGGACTCCGCTCGACGCAGGAGCCAACCCGCGCTGCCAGCCTGCGCAATGGGGCCTGTGCAGGTACGTGCCGTTGGACCACCAGGCGATTACTCCAGGCGTCAGACGCTAGTCATCCGACATCCCCTCGTGGCGCGTGTTGTGCCACAGGCGACCGCCGGGCTCCAAGTGCCGTTCGGCCCATAGCAGGGCCCGCCGCCTGATGGTGCGAGGTTGCCCCTCATCCCGCTAGGATTCGCGCCAATGTGTCGATGCGCGTGATGCACTTCCTGTCGCTGACCACCGCCGTGGGTGGCCTGCTCGGCCTCGCGCTTTCCGTGCTCGGCGCGGTCGCTCTCCGGGTGGTCGGCCTCTCCGTCTACGCCCCGGTCATCGCGACCGGGCTCATCGCCGGCTTCGGCATCGGGCTCCTGGGCGGCGTGTGGATCGCGCAGGACGAAGAGGCGCTCCGACGTGAACGTGCGCGACGCCGCAAGGGCGCACCGCCGGGCAGGGCACCCGATGGAGAGGGGCCCCACCGGCCTCTGTTCGGCCCGCTGGCGTTCGGCCTGACCTTCGTGACGATCGGCAGCTTCATGGGGCTGCGCGCGGCGCAGGAGCTCGCGACGGACCCCACGTGGGCGCCGCTCGCGGGGCTCGCCTGGCTGACGCTGGCGATTGCCGGTGGCGCGGGAGGCATCATCGCGGGGGCGGTGTGGCAGGTGGTGGTCGCACGGCTCCGAGACGTGACGGGGGACTGATCGGCCGGCGAACCGATCGGGCGACTGATCGCCGGAGGTCGCGACGCGCGGCTGGGACTGGCCGACAGACCTCCCGGCAAGTCGTGCTCGCGATGAACCTGGCCACGCCCGGACTGCGACTGCCACGCGACGCACCTCTGTGCCAGCACCCATGTGCGTCATGCCCCGTTAGCAGGTGCGCGGCCGGGCGACGCCCCGCCCCGCCGCGTCTTCGATCGCGGGACCCACCGATCCGCACGGGCCGGGCGCACGGTCACCCATCGATCCAGGCGAGCTGGAGCACCTCGCGGGCGACCTCGTCTGGCGATCGCCCCGTCGTCTCGACGAGGTGGTCTTCCAGCTGGACGAGGTCCATCAGGCGGGTGAGATCGGTCGCCCGCTGCAGCAGCGCATCGAACCCCGACCCGATCTCTCGGACGCGCAGGCGTGCTTCCAGTGCCTCCGGCGTGGCGTGCAGGCGCACCACCACCACGCGCCCGCCGGGGATGGCCGCGGCGATCTCGTCCGCCTCGGCGCGGGTCTCGATCGTACGAGCGACCACCAGCCGTTCCGCGCCCGCCGCCCGGAAGTTCGGCCAGAGTGCCGCGAGATTGCGCAGCGCCAGGCGGGTGCGATACGGATCGCCCGGAGCGGCCGGGAAGCACCAGGAGAGGGCATCCAGATCGACGACGGCATGCGCGATGCCGGCCGCGCGGAGCCGGAGCGAGACCTCGAGCGCGATCGCGGTCTTGCCGACCCCTGGTGGGCCGGTCAGCAGGAGGACAGGGACCCGACGCTCGGATCGGCTTGAGTCCACGTCCACAGACGAAGTGCCGCCCTCCGTCAACGCCAGTCGGACCGCGTGGGCGTGACCCCGAAGGTGCCCGATCAGCCCACGTTCGATCGCGTCCGCCAGGGTGAGGCCGTCGACGCCGACGGCCTCACGGCGAAGATCCTCGTCGCCCAGGCGCTCGATGAACCGCGCCACGCGCTCGGTGTTCGATCGAAGGATGCGAAGCCCGTCGTCCCTGGTCCCGCTCGCAAGGCGCCGGGCCTGTCGCTCGTTGAACGCGGCTCCTTGCTC
>JAJYDP010000037.1 GCA_021777365.1 Chloroflexota bacterium
TGAACTCGAGCATCAAGAAGCTCGAGGTGCCGGTCTTCCTGAGCCTGGTGTTTCTGGCCACCGGCCGCATCGCGCTGAGTCCCCTGCTGATGGTGCTGCTGCTCTTCGCCAACGATTTCGCCACGATGGCCATCACCACCGACCGGGCGCCGTCGTCGCAGCGCCCGAACCGCTGGCACGTGCGGCCGCTCCTGCTGGGGGCGCTGGGAGTCGCGCTCCCCTCGCTCGCCCTCACGCTCGCCGTCTTCTGGGCAGGCGGCGCTGTGCTCGGCCTGAGCGCCGACCGGCTCCAGACGCTGGCCTTCGTGACCCTCGCGTTCGGCAGCCAGGCGACCGTCTACCTGGTCCGGGAGCCGCGTCGCATCTGGAGCTCACGGCCCGGACCCTGGCTCATGGCGGCCTCGGCGGGGGCCGTCGTGACCGTGGCGGTCCTGGCAAGTGCCGGGTGGCTGATGGCGGCACTCAGCCCCGTGCTGGTGGCCGTGGTGCTGGTGGCCGTGGGGCTCTGGGCGGTGCTGATCGACTGGTTCAAGCTGCGTCTCTTCGGCCGGCTCGGCCTCCACGCGACGTAGGACCGGGCGGGGACCGGCGGCCCGGAGGCGCCCGCCCCTCGCAGGCGATCTGGACGCCGGCGGCGCGTCGTTACGCCGGCGGCGCGTCGTCCGAAGCCCGGAGCAGGAGGACCGGCACGGTCGAGCGCTGCACCACGCCCTCGGCCACGCTGCCCAGGATGAGGTGCGCCAGTCCGTGCCGCCCGTGGGTGCCCATCACGATGAGGTCGGCGCCCCAGCGATTGGCCTCGGCGAGGATCTCGGCCGCCGGCTCGTCGATATCGGTCTCCAGCACCGCGGACTCGGCCTCGATGCCTGCGGCGCGCGCGTCTGTCACCGCGGCATCGAGGATGCGGGTGCCGGTTTCGCGGAGCGCCGCGTCCAGCGTGTCAAAGTCGATGAACGCCGGCTCGGCCCACGGCGCCAGCGCCACACCGAGGTCGATGACGTGGGCGATCCGAAGCCCGGCATGCTGGTCGGCCGCCAGCCGGAGAGCCTCCCGGAATGCCCGCGTGGATGGCCCGCTGCCATCGACTGCTGCCAGGATTCGCGAGTACATGTGCACCTCCGCTCTGGCTGGAGTCCGCCGACCCCGGACGACCGGACCGCGATCCCGCGTCCCGAGACTGACCGCAACCGCCCCCGGCCGACGGACCGCCCAGCTGGCTCCCCATCGTCACCTGCGGGCGTACTGCTCGCGCAGCTGCCGCAGCGTTTCGATGAACTCCTTCTGGTCGGGGAAACTCAACGCGTCGGTCGGACAGACGCTGGTGCAGGACGAGCAGCCCACCACGCAGTTCAGCGGGTTCGCCACGAACGTCTGCTTCTCGCCGGCGACAAAGACGTCGTTGGTGCAGAACTGCAGACATTCCGAATCGTTGAGGCAGGCCTCGGGGTCGATCGTGGGGTACCAGGGGATCGCCTCCCGCGGGATGCCCATGTAGAGCTGGCCACTCATCCGCGTACCGCCTCGAGCGTGGCCTGGACGTCGGCAAACGCCTGGTCGGTGGTCTTGAACTGGATGGAGACCGGCCGCCACGTCGTCTCGTTCATGGGGACGCCGGCCTGGGCGAACCCGTCGCGCAGGAGCTTGGCCTGCTTCTCGATCTTGCAGGCCGGGGTCACGTAGACGGTGCCGTCGTCCTTCAGGAGGTCTCGCATGAGCGCCTCGCCGTTGGCCTCACAGAGGCGGGCATGGATCACCATGTAGTCGTGCGGCAGCTCGAGCCGGATGCGCTCCGCCAGCTCCGGGATGTCGAGATCCTTCATGCTCGGGCACGCGAAGCTGCACGTGCACATGAGGATGGCCTTCTTCACGGTGCGCCTCCCGGCTGTGCTGATACCAGCAGATGCCGCCCGGCCATCGGCCTGGCGCCGACACCGACCGGTACCTCCTGGGCATATATCTCAGACGCCAGTGTCACAGCCGCCAATGACACACAGCAGATGCAAGCGGCCCGTTCTGTCGGGACCTGCGGCCAGGGCAGCTGCGCTCGGGCAGTGCTTGACCCTCCAGCAGGTGGAGGGTTTACGCTGCGCGACATGCAGCAGAGCGCCACCATCGGAGATGCTTCGCGGCTCACCGGCGTGCCGGTGCGCACCATCCGGTTCTACGAACAGGCGGGCTTGTTGCCCGCGACTGACCGGACAGACTCCGGTTATCGGCTGTTCGGTCCGACCGAGCTGCGCCGGTTGCGGCTCATCCGTCGGGCACGGATCGCGGGGCTCTCACTGCCCCAGGTCCGTGAGCTGGCCGACGCGGCCTTCTCGCAATCCTGCGATCGGTTCGAGGAGCGGCTCGGAACTCTCCTCGAGGCGCGCCTGCGCGAGGTGGACCAGACGATCACCGAGCTGCAGGCGCTGCGCACGGACCTTGCCGCGGTCCGGCAGGACCTGCAGAGTCCGGCGGCGCGAACCGAGCCGTGTCGGCTCGACGTTTGCGAACGCTGTCGGTTCATCGACGATTGAGTTGTCTGGGCGTCCCCTGAAAGCGTCCCCGAACCCAGAAGGAGTCGCGTGATGCTCGCTCTCGTGGAGCGTGAATTCGTCTCGATCGGCGCCAGCATCGGCGCCGGCTGCGAGCCCTGCCTGACCTACCACGTGCAGGCGGCCGCGTCCGCCGGTGTGACCCCGGCGGCCCTGCTGAAGGCAGTCGAAGACGCCGAGTGCGTGAGGAGGAGCGCGGCGGGGCAGGTCGCGGTGCTCAGCCGTGACCTCATTGGGTTGCACGGTGAGCCGCCTGCGGATTGCTGCGACACCTCGGACCGCGCCAAGGAGCTGGCTGCCATCGGTGCCGCAGTCGCGGCCAACTCGATGGCGAACCTCCGCAAGCATCTCGAGGCGGGTCAACTGGTCGGCCTGACCGCGCGCGACGCGAACGAGGCGGTCCAGATTGCGCGCGCCGTGCAGCGACGCGCCGCCGAATTCACGGCCGACGAGGCCGCGCGGCTCCTCCCGGACGCCACCGTGGGGTGGTCCGCTCCGCTGTCTCAGCAGCCGGCCGCAGTGGTTCTCCCTGCCGTCGCTGCGCACGCCGTTTCGTCCCAGGTCGCTGCGCCGATCACCGACGACGCATGTGGCCGGGACTGCGGATGCGGGTCGGCGGTGGCCGCCGACGCGGCCACATGCGGTCCCGAATGCGGCTGTCAGTCAGTCCCCCACGTGGAAGTCGGAGCCGTGGCCGGTGCCGCCGTGTCCGCCGGCGACGGAGCCTGCGCCTGCGGCTGACTGATTCGACCCGTCCATTGGGCGGGCTATCACGGCGAATAGCGAGCCAGATCGCAAGCCGGGCTGATAGCCCCAGCCGGACGGCATGCCCGGCTGGGGCTGGACGGCCCTCCTGGGCCGCGGAGCGTCGGGCCAGACTGGCGACCGTGGCCATATCAAGGACGCTTGATCCACAGGGCCGATCGCTGGCCCAGGTCCTGGCGGCGCTCGCGGAGCCGCAACGGGTATCCATTCTGTGTCGCCTGCGGGACGGAGACCGCTGCGTCTGCGACCTGGAGTCCGATCTCGGGGTGGCGCAGAACCTCGTGTCCTACCACCTGAAGGTGCTTCGGGAGGCGGGCCTCGTCGAGTCCAGGCGGCGGGGCCGCAGGATCGCGTACACGCTCCGGCCGGACCGATTTGCGGAGGTGGTCGCGGCCATCGCGGCCCTCGCGCCGGGTTGCTGCAACGAGGACGTGAACCCGACTCCAGCTCGCACCGCGCCGGCGGGATCGCCCGTGAGCACGTCACCGTGAAGGGCGTGCGCGAGGCGGCAGCGGTCCCCACCAACGCTGCGCTGACAGGCGCACTGAATGGGTGCCACGGGTTCCGCGGCACGCGCCCGCGCACGAGCGCTCCCGCCGCGCGCGCGCTGCCGGGCGGCTGGTGGAGGCCGGATAGATGGACGTGCTGAGGCCGTCGAGCCTGGATGAGGCGCTGGAGCTCAAGGCGAAGCGTCCCGAGGCCGTGCCGATCGCGGGAGGGACCGACCTGATGGTCGAGTGGCAGGCGGGGCGCCCACGTCCCCCCGCAGTACTCGATCTGTCGCGTCTTCCCGAGTTGAAGCGATGGGGACCCGACAACGGCGCGCTCTTCCTGGGCGCCGGAGTCACCTATGCCTCGATCATTCGCGAACCGGCAGAACGGGATCTGCTCACGCAGGCATCCCGCACGGTGGGCTCGCCGCAGGTCCGCGCGCGCGGCACGGTGGGCGGGAACCTCGCGACGGCATCGCCCGCCGGCGACACGCTCCCGGTGCTGGCCGCGTATGAGGCGGAGGTGCTGCTCGGATCGGCGTCGGGGTCGCGCTGGCTGCCCTGGGACGCCTTCCTGGTCGGCCCGAAGCGCACCGCGATGCACCCTGACGAGCTCATCGTCGGCGTTCGCTGGCCGCTCCGGCGGCGGCTCGGGTCGTTCTCCAAGGTGGGCACGCGCAATGCCATGGTGATCGCCGTGGCCAGCCTGGCCATGGCCATCGACGAAGATGCCCGCGAGGTGCGGATCGCCCTCGGATCGGTGGGGCCGACGGTCCTGCAGGCTCGGGAAGCCGAGGCGTTCGCCCGATCCGTGCTGGACGACGCGGGCGCCTGGGACGACCCGGCCGCACCGGTCCGAGGAGGTGCGGCCGCGGAGCTGGGCGCCCTCGTGGCTGGCGCCGCCCGGCCGATCGATGACGTGCGCGGAACTGCCGCGTACCGGCGCCATGCCTGCGCGGTGCTGGGTGAGCGGGCGTTCGGATGGCTCCTCGGCCGCCGAGCGATGCCGGCCACGGAACAGGCGGCGTGAGGCGCGAGATGCGGATCGACCTGAGCGTGAACGGCGCGCCACGCACGGCGCTGATCGAGGGGCACGAGAGCCTGCTCGAGGTGCTCCGCGAGCACCTCGGCCTTGCCGGGACCAAGAACGCCTGCGAGCAGGGGGAATGCGGCTCGTGCTCGGTCTGGCTGGACGGCGAGGTGGTGAACTCGTGCCTGGTCCTGGCGGCGCAGGCCGAGGGCGCCGAGGTGCGCACCGTGGAAGGCCTGGCCCGCGATGGGCAGCTGCATCGGGTCCAGGAGGCGTTCCTGGACGCGGGTGCGGTGCAGTGCGGGTTCTGCACGCCCGGGCTGCTGGTGGGCGCGGCCGACCTCCTGGCTCGCACACCGCACCCGGACGAGGAGGCGATCCGGGAGGCACTCGCCGGCCACCTCTGCCGCTGCACCGGCTACCAGAAGATCGTGGCGGCCGTCCAGCTGGCCGCCGCCCGATCCTGAGGACGTCACGATGAACCACGAACCTGGAACGCCCGACGGGATCGGATCATGGGGCCGGCGTGTGGGTGGGCTTCCGCGGGTCACCGGGGAGTTCGCCTTCGGGACGGATCTCCATGTCGAGGGCATGCTCGAGGGCGCGGTCGTGCGGAGCCCGCACGCGCATGCGCGGATCGTCGCGATCGACGCCACGCGCGCCCGGCGGATGCCCGGGGTGCGCGCCGTGCTCACGGCGGACCAGCTTCCTGCGAAGCGCACGTACGGCCTCGAGTTCGACGACCAGCCGGTGCTCGCCGCCGACCGCGTCCGTTACGAGGGTGAGCCGGTGGTCGCAATCGCGGCCGACACCCACGCCCAGGCACGCGCCGCCGCGTCGGCCGTCAGGATCGAATATGAAGCTCTGCCGGCGGTCACCGACATGGAAACCGCGCTCGATCCGGGGGCCCCGGCGCTCCACGCATGGGGCAACGTGATCCGCCATCTGCGGATCGAGCACGGCGACCCCGAGGCGCAAGCCGAGGTGTGGGTGGAGGGCTTTTACGAGACCGCCATGCAGGACCAGGCGGCGCTCGGGCCGGAGGCCGCGTTGGCCGTCCCCGCTCCAGACGGCTCGATGGACCTGTACGTCATGACGCAGTGGCTGCACGTCGACCTCCACCAGGTCGCCCCGTGCCTGGGTCTGCCCGAAGAGCGGGTCCACCTGCACCTCACCGGCGTGGGCGGCGCCTTCGGCTCGCGGGAAGATGTCAACCTGGAGATCCTGGCCGGGGTGCTCGCCCAACGGACGGGACGCCCCGTCAAGCTGGTCAACACCCGGGCCGAGTCATTCCGGGGCCATGTCCATCGTCACCCCTCCCGGTACTGGGTACGGCACGGCGCCGCGCGTGACGGTCGGCTCGTGGCCGTCCGGGTGCGAGCGCTCCTGGATGGCGGCGCATACACCTCGTCCACGCCGGCCGTCCTCTCCAATGCGGCCGCCTTTGCCACCGGCCCGTACGAGGTGCCCAACGCCCTGATCGAGGCGACCGCCGTCTACACGAACAACCCTCCCTGCGGCGCCATGCGCGGGTTCGGCTCGCCCCAGCCCTGCTTTGCCTACGAGTCCCAGATGGACAAGCTGGCACGCGCGCTCCAGATGGATCCGGTGGAGCTCCGTCTGAAGAACGCCGTCCATCCCGGATCGGTGTTCCCGACCGGGCAGGTCATCACCGGTGAAGCCCCGGTGGCGGAGCTCCTCGAACGCTGCCGAGCGCTCCCGCTGCCGGAGGAGCCGGTCGTGCGGACCACGAGCTCTCTGCCGGGGGGCCTGGGCAACGTCACCCATGGTGAGGGGATCCGGAGAGGTGTCGGATACGCGCTGGGGTTCAAGAACATCGGCTACAGCGAAGGGTTCGACGACTCCTGCGAGGCGAGAGTGACGTTGTCAACCGGAGCCGAGGGACCGCTCGTCGAAATGCACAGCGCCGCGGTCGACTCGGGCCAGGGGCTGGCCACGGTGCTGGTGCAGGTCGCACGCACCGAGCTCGGGGTGCGCGCGGTGACACTCCACGAGGCCGATACGACCGTGGGTTCCGCCGGCTCGAGTTCGGCGTCACGGCAGACGGTCATGTCGAGCGGCGCCGTCCAGCTGGCCTGCGAGGCCGTCCGCGAGGAGCTGTTCGGCCGGGTGCGGGCCGTGCCTGGCCTGCGGGACGCGCCCCTCTCACTGCGGGAGGGCCGGATTCTGGCCGACGGCGTGCCCGTGGCTCGCCTGGAGGACTTCCTCGAGGCACCGGTCGTCGCGACACGGGTCTTCCACCACCGTCCCACGCAGCCGCTCGACGAGCACGGCCAGGGCGACGCTCATCCGTTCTTCGCCTTCGTCGCCGAGCGGGCCGTGGTCGACGTGGATGTGCAGCTCGGCCTGGCCCGCGTGGTCCAGCTGGCGGCCGTCGAGGACGTGGGACGAGCGATCAACCCGCAGGGCCTGGAAGGCCAGGTCGAGGGGGGTCTCGCCATCGGCATGGGCCACGCGCTGATGGAAGAGGTCCAGCTGAAGGAGGGACTCATGCGCAACGCCTCCTTCACCGACTACCTCATCCCCACGTTCCTCGACGTGCCGCCGATCCTCTCCGAACTGGTGGAGCACGCGGAGCCGGGGGTGCCCTACGGCGCCAAGGGGGTCGGCGAGGTGCCCACCATCGCGGCCACGGTCGCGGTGGTCAACGCACTGCGGGCTGCCACCGGGAGGGAGCTCAACCGCGTCCCCGTCCGACCGGACGACCTTGCCGGCATCGCCCCGCCCGTCACCAGCGCCGAGCCGCCGCCCTCGCCATCGGTCCCCGGTCCGCGGCCCGTGCTGGAGTACCACGGCCGCGGAGGCGGCCAGGGCGACCTGATGTCTCAGGTGGTGTCGGCGCGAGCCTGAGCTGCGGAGCTGACGGCCGGACACGACAGCGTGGTGCGAGACCTCGCAGGGCGGAGGTTGACTTGACCGGGCTCGGGAAGACAACCGTGGCGCGGACCACCTCGACCGAGCAGTTCTCGGTCCAGGCCACGTTCGTGTTGCTCTACGCCGCCGCGGATCCCGGAGGGTTGATCGCGGAGACCCTGGTCCCGCCGGGGCTCGAAACGAGCGAATCGGATCTGGCGGTTGAACGGATCGCCCGGATCCAGGAGACCGAACGGCGCATGCTGGGGGATCGCTACCGGCGGGCGCAGCGCGTCAGCCGTCGCGTGGTTGGCCGCCTGCCGCTTGGCAACGTGATCAAGGGCGAACTCGTCGCCGACGTGTATCGCGTGACCCACATCTCCGGGGCGTCAGCATGGGAGGTGTGGCTCACCGCGCCGACGCAGCCGTTGAGCGTATCGGACTGGATCGCCCTGCTGAGTTTCACCACCGAAGGGAGCCTCGCCGCCCGGATCTGGCTTGCCCTCGTGGCTGCGCCGGGCGGTCCAGAGGGCGGCCAGTCCGAAGCGCCGGAACTCTACCTGCCCTTCAGCATCCTGCGTGTCCCGGACCATGATCTCGCCACGATCCTCGCCCAGTTGGGCACCGACCTGGTGCGGCTGGTGCACCTCGACGGCTCGCGGGAGCCCTTCAAGCGGAGCTTCGTCGCGCACGAGCTGGCTCAGGACTTCTGTCTCCGGGAGGGCGGCCTGTCGCTGCTTTCGCCGCGCAGTGCCCTCGACCTGCATTGTGGGCCCACAGCCCTGGAGCAAGCGGCACTGCCGCTTCTGATCACGCTGGAACTCCTGGCCCTCGAGCGTGCGGCGCTGCGGGGGTTCCACGAGCGACTGGTGGGCGAACGCACCAAACGTCTCGACGAGCTCCTGCAGCTCAAGCGCGATGTCGCGGACGGGCTGGAGGAGTACTACGGGGCGCTGGCAGTCGGTAATGTCTTCAGCGCCCAGGCGACCGCGCTCGGCCAGTCGCTGCTGGGGATCGACGACCTGCATCGATCGGTCCTCGGCCGGCTTGACACGGTAACCTTCGGCATCACGACGAGGCTCGAGCAGAGGACGAACCGGGTCAGCCTGTGGCTGGCGATCCTGTTTGGCGCGATCGGCACCGGCTTCTTGGCCGAGGCGATCGCGACCTGGTACTACCATGACGCGAGCGCTCTGGGCAGCGTTATCGCGTGGGCGGCCGGCGGTACGCTCTCGACTGCGCTCGTGATCTTTCTGCTATTCCGCATCATGACGCGTGAATAAGTCAGGGCGCCGCCCGCTGAACGTTGCGTTAACGAGTAGACGTGCGCGGGTGGGTGGAGCGATCACCTCGGGCGCTCGACTCGGCTCGTCGTGGCGCTGTCCGGGGGCGTCCCGATCGCCCCTCGCACTCTTTCGATGACGAGCTCACTCCGCCCTGGCGGGCGGTGGGGTGTGGCGCGCACGCCCCTCGAGCCGGCGAGGGTCAGGCCCGCCTGATCACTCCGCGGAGACCAGCGGCGCGCCGGTAGAGGGCTCTGCGGCGCCCCTCAGGACGATCTTCAGGACGTCGGCAACGAACAGGAAGGCCAGCGCCAGCAACAGGACGCCGGCCGCCAGCAGCGGCGAGATCGGCGCCATCAGCCAGCCCAGGGTCGCCAGGACGGTGACCACGACGACGTCGAGCAACGTGGCGGCCAGGTGCCGGCGTGCCGGATGAGGCGGCTCCCAGAAGAAGCCGTCGCCACGCGTCACATACAGGACCGCCTGGCCGGCGCTGACCACCAGCCACAGGAACAGGAGCGTCTGGGTCTGGGCCGCAGCCAGTCGCAAGACGTTCGAGGCGACCCAGAAGATGGCGAGGTTCAGCGAGAGGGAAAGGATGGCGAGACCGGCACCGGCGGCCATCAGCGGGCGAAGAGCCCATCGGTCCGGCTGGGCCGATGGAGCGACCTGGTCCATCGCCACGGACATCGTCACGAAGTTCCCCAGCAGCATCAGGATGACGATCTGCAGGGGTGTCAGCACGAACGTGCCGAGGAGGATCACCCCCAGGGCGAAGAAGATGGGCGTGCTGAGCTTCATGGAGATCATGGTCAGGACGAAGCTCTGCATCCGCTTGAAGATGCGACGGCTGCCCTCGATCGCCGTGACGATCTCGCCGAGCCCGGGTCGCGTCAGGACGAGGCTTGCGGCGGCTTTCGCGACGTCCGTCGCGCTGGATACCGCGATCCCCACCTCCGCCAGCCGCAGGGCCGGTGCGTCGTTCACCCCGTCCCCGGTCATCCCGACCACGTGGCCCGCCTTCTGGAGCGCCGCGACGAGCCGGAACTTGTCCTCCGGGAAGACCCCGGGGTAGATGCCGAACCGGGCGAGCGTCGCCGGATCCAGGTCCTCGCGGATCGTGCCCGGGGGAGCCACCTCACCGCTGATTCCGACCCTGGTCGCGACCGCCCGGGCGGTCGCCTCCCCGTCGCCGGTGACGAGCAGGACGCGCACGCCGCGCTTGCGCAACTGTGCGACGAGCGGCGCCGAATCGGAGCGCACCGGATCGCCCAGCCCGATCAGGCCAGCAACCCGGAGGGCGGATTCCGTGCCGCTCGCGACCGCCAGCACGCGTGAGCCATCAGCCGACAGCCGATCGACCTCGGGGGCGATCTCCGACCATGCGGCGTGGGCGAGGCCGGCGATCGTCGACGGCTCCCCCTTGACGATCCGGACGACCCGATCGGCCTGCCGGATCGACCCCTCCGATCGTTTGGTGCTCGGATCGAACGGGACGAAGTCCAGCCTCGAGGCCGGATCGGGAAGGACGGCGCGCTCGCGTGCGCCGCGGAGGATGGCGAGATCGAGCGGATCCTGGGTGGCCTGATCCGACGCCGTCGCGGCCAGGCGAAGCAAGTCGTCGGAGGTCGTCGGCGGGAACGGCGCCAGCCCTGCGACGGTGAGCTGGTTCTCGGTCAGCGTGCCGGTCTTGTCGAGACACAGCACGTCCATGGACGCCGCATCCTCGACCGCCGAGAGCCGAGTCACGAGGACCCCCTTGTCGGCAAGTCCGCGCGCGCCGAGCGCGGCTGACATGGTGAACATCATGGGGAGCGCGACCGGGACCGAGGTGACGATGAGCATCGCCCCGAACGGCAGCAGTTCGGAGAGGGGTGTGCCTCGGACGATCATGGTCGCGATTGCCACGAGGGCCAGGATCACCACCACCGCACCGAGGTACTCGGCGACCCTGACGATCAGGGTCTCGGTACGGCGGGGCGGCTGGGCAACCCGCACCAGCTCGGCCGTCTTTCCGAAGTACGATCCGGCACCCGTCGCTGTGACGATGCCACTCGCCTCCCCGCGGGCCACCAGCGCGCCGGCATAGGCCGTGCTTCCGGCACGCGTTTCCACGGGGAGCGTTTCGCCGGTCAGCTGCGATTGATCGGCCTGGATCTCCCCGTCGGTGAGCTGCATGTCAGCCGGCACGATGTCGCCGACCCGCAGGTGGAGGACGTCCCCGGGCACCACCTGATGGGCCGGGATCACCTGCCAGCGGCCGTCGCGCAACGCCCGAGCGGTGACGGTCAGGCGGCCGCGCAGCAATGCGACAGCCTGCTGCGCCCGGGTCTCCTGGGAGAATGCGAGATATGCGTTGAACACGAGGAGCGCGGCGATGATGGCCGCGTCCAGCCATCTGCCCATGACCAGGTCGGTGACCAGGGCGAACTCGAGCATCCAGGGGATCACGCCCCAGAACTTGCGAAGCAACGTCTGGACGCCGGGCGGCCCCGCCGGGACAACCGCGTTCGGCCCGTACTCGAGCAGGCGGCTGTCCGCTTCCGCGCTCGTGAGGCCGCCTGCGTTCGGTGCGCCGGGGGCCCCGGTCGAGACGGCCCCTTCGGTGATCATCGGGGTGGCTCACACGCCGTAGGAGTCGGCGAAGATCTGCTCGCTGGCCACGCCGCGCGCCTGCAGGGACGCGATGCTGTCCGCGACCGTGATCCGCGGTCCCGCCACGTAGGCGTCATACGCCGAGAGGTCCGCTGCGGACTCACGGACGGCGTCGGAGACACGACCGACGGCGATTCCTGCTCCGAGGGGCGCCACGAAGGCGGCGTCGAAGGTGCGCGCGACGAGCGTGACCTGCAGGTTCGGATCCCTGCGCAGCCAGCTCGCGATGGCGTCCAGGTCGTAGAAATCGCTCGAGGCGGTCGCTCCCCAGTAGAGGCGGATCTGGCGCTTCGGGAACATGGCCAGCTGCTGCTCGATGAGGGCCTTCATCGGGGCGAAGCCCGTGCCGCGCGCCACGAACACCAGCGGCCGGTCGGGCGAGGAGCGCATGGTGAACGCACCCAGCGGGCCGCGGGCGGTGACCACGTCACCGACTTTCGCCTGCTCAAACGCCCAGCCGGACAGGCGCCCACCCTCGATCTTCTTGATCTGCAGCTCGACCGAACCGTCGGCACTCGGCGCGTTGCCGATCGAGTACGCCCGCGACATCCAGTCGGTGCCGGGCACCCAGATCTCGACGTACTGGCCCGGCGTGAATTCGCACATGCAGTCCTCGGGCCGGTGCGGCTTCAGGAGGAACAGGCGGGTCGCCGCGCCGACCTCGCGGATCTCGCGGATCTCGAGCTGGATCAGGCGGTCCGGGTGCGGGAGCACGTCCACGATCGAGATCTGCTCGCGGCGCGCCAGCAGCTCGTCCTCGATCGCGTGGCGCACCTCGGGCCGCAGCTCCAGATCCAGCACGACCTGGGGCGGGGGGAAGCTGATGGCGTTGGCCGGACACGTACTCGCACACGTCCGGCAGCCGACCATGCAGTGCATCGGGTCGGCCACCACCGCCTTCTTCCGATCGAAGTCGAAGCGATAGACGCTGCGCGAACAGCTGATCACGCACGTGCCGCATCCGATGCAGACGTCGGGGTCCACCGTGGGGAACCACGGGATCTCGCTGCGCGGGATCCCGTGCCACGGCTTGGAGAACTTGTCCTGGGGCGTGACGGGCGACTCGGTCATGATCTGAACTCCCTCGGATGGGACAGCCCTCTGGCGGGCGTGTCAATCAGCGCCAGGCCCCGCCGAGCGCAAGATAGGCCGCCCATGCGGCGAGGCCGGCCCCGAACACGATGAGCAGGTTCCAGCGCGCGACGCGCACCGCGACGAACGCCGCGGCAAGCAGGACGAGCGCCGCCGGCAGCGGCAGAAGGGGCCGTCCGAGCGAGAGGGCCACGCTGGCCAGCAGGCCGACGAAGACGGCCATGACGCCGGCCACCGCACCCTTGACCCAGGCCCAGCGCCGCAGCCAGGGATAGATCTCGGCCGCGACCGTGGTCATCGCGACGCTGGGGGCAAAGATCGCGATGGCAGCGAGCACGCCGCCCCAGAGCCCGGCCACCTTGTAGCCCACGAACGCGGCGGAGATCAGGAAGGGGCCCGGTGTGATCTGGCCGAACGCGATCGCCACCCCGAACTCCGGCATGCCCAGCCAGTGCCGGCTGTCGACCACGTCCTGCTGCAGCACCGGCAGGATCGTGGACCCGTTGCCAAACGCGACCGTCCCGATCCGGGTCATGTCGAGGAAGAGCGTGGACAGGACCCCGCTCGACGTGGCCGCGACCGCCGCGGCCACCACCATGGTGGCGCCCGGCACAAGGGCCAGCGCCAGGCGGCGCCACGACGGCGGCTCGTGGGTCGCAGCGATTGCCGAGGCACCCCGGCCGGCCGCTCCCGGTCGAACCGCGACCGCCCCGAGCGTCAACCCGCCCAGGACCGCGAGGGGCAGACTGGCGCCGCTCACGGCCACCGCGAACCCGGCGAGGGCGAGCAAGGCCGGCAGCGTGCCGCGCGCGTGCTGCAGGGCGAAGTCGATCGCGACGCTGGCCACCACGCCGACCACGATGGCGTCGAGACCGACGACCAGGCCGGCCACCCCCGGCGCGGCGCCGTACGTCGCGTACAGCCAGGAGAGTCCCAGCATCAGCACGAGCGCGGGGGCGACAAAGCCCGCGGTGGCCACGATCGCCCCGGTCACGCGGTGGATGCGGTAGCCGATGTAGGCGACCAGGTCGACCATGATCGCGCCGGGGTAGAGCTGCACCAGCCCCAGACCCTCGTCGATCTCCTCGCGCTCGATCCAGCCACGCCGCACGGGCACGGAGCGGATTTTCTGCAGGATGGCCATGCCGAACGAGGTCAGGCCGATCGAGAAGAACGTCGCGAAGAGCTGGGCAACACTGGGCACCACGCGGGGGCGCGGTTCTGCGTTGTCGGCGAGCGCCACGGCTGCCACGCCGCCGACCGCCGGACCCGCGACGGCGTCTGCGGCGGAGGCCATCAGCGCACGACCAGGACCGGGCAGGTCGCGCGCTTGGTCACGTGCTCCACGGTGTTCCCGATGAGCAGCTCCTCCAGCGAGCGCTTCCCGTGCGAGCCCATCACGATCACGTCGCTGCCGAGCTCCCCGGCGGCGGCGAGAATCTCGTCTCCCGGGGATCCCACGCGCACGTGCAGGGTTGTCTCGATCCCGGCATCGCGCAGGAACCGGGTCTCGGACTCGAGCTCCTGCTGAACCCGTGCCTCGTGTTCGGCCTCGAGGCGGCGCTCGGCCTCGTGCACGGCCTCCTCGGCGATGAACGGATCGGGAACGTCGAGCAGGAACGGCGGCAGATCGTCAGGCGCCACCACGGTCAGCACGTCGACCGGCCGATGCGAGCAAAGGGCGCACTCGAGCGCCTTGCGGCCGGCATCCCGGGCGTGCACCGAGAAATCAGTCACCCACAGGATCTTCTGGAACATCGGAGGACCTCCTCATCCCGGCGCCGAGGCCGGGACGCTCGGTGAACGTGGTGCAGGCACTCATCAGGCCGCCCGCACCACGCGGGATTCGATCGTGATGGGCTGGCCCAGCTGCAGGGTGTTGGTCACCGTGCCGTTGGACTGAAGCGCGTCGAGCAGCGGGCGCAGCGCCGCTTCGGGCTCCGGGCTGGTGACAATCACCTCGACCCGGAAGTCGCCCAGGCGGGGGCCGTCCGGCCCGCCGAAGCGGGTGGCCTGCGCCGTGACCTCGACCTCGTCGATGCGCAGCCCAGCGGCCGCGCTCTCGCGCTGGATGCCCGAGATCATGCAGGCGGCCAGGGCACCGATCAGCGCCTCGGTGGGCTTTGGCGCATCCACCGGTTGAGTGCCGGTGATGGCCCAGGTGTGGGCCCAGGATCGGGCCTGCACGGTGGCCATCAGGGCGTCGACCTGCCGGCAGACGACCGAGAGGACCTGTGGCTGGGCGGGGGCGGGGGCGGGGGCGGGTACG
>JAJYDP010000768.1 GCA_021777365.1 Chloroflexota bacterium
CGTCCTCGCCGAGGTGGGCAATTACATGGCGGTGGGCAGTGACGAGGCGCAGCTTGCCGGACAGATCGCGCAACAGGGTGCCGCCATCGGTCATCTCCTGTCCACCACCCAGGCCTCCCGCGCCCAGGTCGCGCAGGCCCGCCTGGTGGTGGCTGGCGAGCAGGCCACGCTGGAGACCCAGACCCGTGCGCTCGCAGGCTCGCAGGCCCACCTGGCCGCCCTCACGGCCCAGGCGTCGGCGGAGCGGGCCGCGCAGGCGGCCGCCGCCGCCGCGCTCGGGAAGGATCGCGCGAAGGCCTCGGCGGTCCTGGGGGCGGAGATGGCCGCCCTGGGGCGGCTCAAGGACCAGATCAACGCGCTGCTCAACGCGGCGGCGGTGCCCTCCGTCTACAACGGCACGTTCGAGTGGCCCATGGCCGGCACCGTCACCCAGGAGTTCGGCTGTACTGGCTTCCCCCTGGAGGCGCCCCTGGGCAACTGCGCGCACTTCCACCTGGGCATCGACATCGCGGCGCCCATGGACACACCCATTCGCGCCGCGGCAGACGGCGTGGTGCTGTTCGTCGGGCCGAACCCGTACGACCCGCCCGGCGAGCGGGCGTGGATCGTGATCGTGGCCCACTCGCAGCACCTGCTCACGTGGTATGCGCACGTGGACTACGGCGCGCATGCGCCGCTCGTCACCAAGGGCCAGACCGTGCACCAGGGCGAAATCATCGCGTACGAGGGCAACACCGGCATCAGCACGGGACCGCACCTGCTCTGGATGGTCGAGTTCAACGGGCAGTTCGTGAACCCGCGACTCTTCGTGTGAGGAGCACGGACGAATGCGCCGCCGCCTGGCCGGTTCACCGTGGGATCCATCTCTCTCAACACCTCGTTAGGTCCCGCTCAGCCAGCACTCACCTCCGTCGGCTGTACTGCGAGCATGCCCATCGAGCCGCGCCACCTCGTCGAAACGATCGCTCAGGTCCGCCTCATCGGCGCGCTGGTGCTCGCCGCGGGCCTGGGGATCGTCGGCGTGTCGCTGGCTATCGGGGCGACTGCCGACCAAGTGGCGCTCGCGGCGCTGGCCCTGACCTTCGCGGCGATAGCGCTCGCGGTGGCCGCCATATGACCGAGCAGTTGGCACGTGCCAGTCTGGTGGCACCGGGCTTCCAGATCGTCCATGTCACAGTGCGCGACGGCTATCGACCAGGCACCATCGTGGCCCGTGCCGGCGTGCCGATCCGCCTCGTGTTCCACCGTGACGAGGAGGTGGCGTGCTCGGAGCGGGTGATCTTCTCCTCACCGCATCTCGACCGCCACCTCGCGCCCCACGGCGCGACAGTCATCGAGCTGCCGGCCCAGGGCCCGGGCGAGGTCCGTTTCACCTGCGCGATGGGCCGCTACCGTGGGCTCGTTCGACTCAAGGAGGAACAGGCGGGGTGCGATGCGCAGGGACGCGGCCGCCTCGACCCGGCCAGGTCGGTCGGGACGGTGGCAGTCGCGGTCCTCGTCGCGGCCGGGCTGCTCACCGCCGCCGTCTCGACGCTCGGTGTCGCGCCCCTGCTGGCCGCGTCCATCACGGTCCTGCTCGGGGCCTCGGTGGCAGTCGGCGCCCGTGTGTCCGGTCTGTTCGCGCCGTCTCGCCACGGCCGACGAGGCCAGTGATGGCCTTCGTGCTGGACGTCAACCCAGTGGCCTTCCAGCTCGGCGGGATTTCGATCCGCTGGTACGGCATCATCGTGGCCATGGCGGCCGGTGCGGGTCTCTGGTACGCGGCGCGCGGCGCGCGACGGCGCGGCATCGATGCGGCGACGTTCGAGACCGGCGTCTGGTGGGTAGCGATCTCCGCGGTGCTCGGCGCGCGGGCGTTGTACATCCTCCAGCGCGGCCTCGGGATGGTCGGTGCCGATCTGCTGCACTTCCTGATGATCTGGGAGGGCGGGCTCTCCTTCTACGGCGGGGTCATCGGCGCCGCGCTCGCCCTGGCGCTCTTCGCCCGGCGTCGCGCGCTGTCCCTCGCGCAGCTCGGCGACGTCACCGCTCCGGCGGCCGCCCTCGGGATGGCCATCGGACACATCGGCTGCCTCATCAGCGGCGACTCCTACGGGATCCCGACGTCGCTGCCCTGGGCGGTCATCTACCGCAATCCGGCGGTCATGGCGCCGCTCAACGTGCCCATTCAGCCGACCCAGGTCTACGAGGCGCTCGCAGTCGGGCTTCTCTTCGTCGCCCTCGTGGCCGGACGGACCCGGCTGGAGCGACTGGGCGCCGGAGCCACCGCCGGGGCGTACCTCGTCGGTCTCAGTGCCATCCGCTTCGTTCTCTTCTTCCTGCGCGACGAGCGGCCGGTCCTCCTCGGGCTCAAGACCGCCCAGTGGCTCGGGCTCGGTCTCGGCGCCGCGGGCCTGGCCATCCTCGTCGTGCTCGTCGCCCGGCGACCCGTCGCGACGGCGTCACGCATCCGTCCGGAGGTCTCCTGATCATGACCAGCACCCACCCCGCCATCCACGAGACACACCTCGGTGTGGTCGCGCACGAGAGCCCCGCCCTCGAGGCGAGCGCCATGGCGCCGGTCGAGCCGGCACCCGCCGTGCCTCCGGCCCTCGCCGCGGTCCTGCGGATCGACCGCCGGGTCTGGCTCGGCGGCGGCGCGATCGTCGGCGTCGGCGCCCTGGTTGCCGCGGGCGTTCCTCCTTTCACGCTCCTCCCATTGGGCGCCGTCGGGGCGTGCCTCGCGATGCACCTCTTCATGGGCCATGGTGGTCATGCCGGCCACGCCGGGCATGCGGCCACGCCCCGCGGCGGCCAGGCTGGTCCGCCGAGCGCGGACGGCCACTAGGATGCGCTCGCAGGCAGACGACCTCGGCATTGTCCGCGCGACGCTCGGTCGGGCGCTGGACCCTTCGGCGACCGACGAGTGTCCGGTCTGCGGCACGCGTCTCGACCCGGACGACGGGATCTGGGTCGGCCACGGAGGCCTGGTGCTGCGTTTCCGGACCCCGGATTGCGCCGCACGCTAT
>JAJYDP010000769.1 GCA_021777365.1 Chloroflexota bacterium
GAGGACCTGGGGGGAGGTCCTATCCGTGGATAGCAAGATTGTACTGGCCACCTTGCCAGATACCTTGCATCCGCATCGCAAAGCGGTAATCGCGACGGCTACACCAAGTCGCGTGCAGCGGTACACGGAAATGGCGGACGGCGCGCGTCGGCGTCGGCGACCCCGTCTCGCGTCTCGCGGGACTCGCGCATGGCCGTGGTCGGCTCCGCCTGCGACGAGCGAAACCCTGGTGTGCGGCCGTCAGCACGCGGCGGACCCGGGTGCGTGCCCGGGCCCGCCGGTCTCCCTCCGAACGGCCCCTCGCGTCCGGTCCGGGGCTACTGGTCCCTCACCGCCTCGCGCATCAACTCGAAGGCGCGCTGGTGCTCGCCGGTCTTCGCCAGCAGCTCGGCCCACTCCGACAGCACGTTGCGGATGCGGGAGTGCGCCGACGACGCCCGCGTGGTCTCGGCCGCCCGGTCGTACAGCTCGAGCGCGGCATCGACCCGCCCGGCCGCGACCTCGGCGCGGGCCAGCGTGACCAGCGCGTCGACCTGGGCCGGCGCGTCGGCCGCTCGTTCCGCGAGCTCGAGTGCCCGGTGCGCCAGCCGCGTGCCGTCCTCGTGCTCGCCGCGCGCGAGCGCGATCCGCGCCTGCGTGTCGAGCACCCGGGCGAGCTGGCGGTTGTCGCCCAGCCGCTCGAAGCGGGCGTGCGCGTCGGTCGCGAGCTCGGCCGCCTTGTCCGGTTCGCCGAGGGCGAGGTAGGACGCGGCCAGGTCGGTCTCGAGCACGCCCATCTCCAGGTCGGACTGCGCGGCGTGGTACAGCGCGATGCTCGCGGTCCCCGCCCGAATGGCGTTCTCGAAGTCGCCGGCCTCGCGGCAGGCGGACGCGAGGTTCAGGAAGTACGAGGCGCGGCGATGGTCGTCGAGCCGCTCGTCCAGGCCGTTGACCTCCTCCAGGTACGCCACGGCCAACATGTGGTCGCCACTGTGCGCCGCCGTCCGCGACAGCGCCATGACGACGCGAAGCTCGAAGTCGGGGGCGATCTGCAGACCGCCGCGGACCTGCTCGAGCACCCACTCGAAGTGCGTCCTGGCCTCGCCCAGGTTGCCCTGCTGGAGTTCGCCCCAGCCGAGCCAGTAGCGGGCCATCACGACCTGGTCGTGGCGCCCGAGCGTGGTGAACAGGCGAACGGCCTCGGCTGCGGCATCGGCCGCCTCGGAGCCGCGGTCCAGTCCCGCGAGCGCCTCGGCGCGTCCGAGCAGGAGCTCCGCGCGCTGCGCAGGGCCGGTCGCGCTGGTGAGCAGTTCCTCGTACGCCTGTGCCGCCGCCTCCCATCGGCGGGCCGCAAGCGCGAGATCGGCATCGAGACGGGACCACACGGCAGGTGCGTTGCCGATGAACCGCTCGGCCGGAAGGCCGAGCCGCTCGGCGAAGAACGTCAGCGCGCCCATCGAGGGACGCGACAGCCCGTTCTCGAGCGCGCTCACGTACGCCTTCGTGTACCGCGGCGAGGGAAGCTGCTGCTGTGTCAGGCCGGCGGCCAGTCGGGCGGTACGGAGTCGTCCGCCGATCTGCTGGGCGAGTTCCGATTGGTCAACGATGGTGCGAGCGCGTGTGCGCGATCCAGTCACAGCCGCAAGTGTACCTGCCAGTTGCGGGAATCTTGCCAGCGAACTTGATACGGAATTTCGCACGTATCGGCACGTTCCAGCAACGGATTCGTCACTTCAGGGGCCATGTGCGGCGGCAAACGCCGGATGCGCCGGTCGGCCGGCCCGGTCGGAATCTCGAGCGGAACGGCGTCCCGGCCGGATCGGCCGGACCGTGGTACCGTCGCCGCCCCATGGAGGATTCCGGCCTCCCGGAGCTCCGCCCGGTCGTCCGACGACACCGCCTCGATCGGGGTGCGATCGCCGCCATCCTCGGCATGGCGCTCGTCGGGGCCATGCTGTGGAAGCCGTGGACCACACTGCCGGACCATGCCGGCGACGTCTCGTCCGGATCCGCTGCTTCCAGGGGTTCCGTGGCGTCGGCGAGTCCGTCGGGGTCGCATGCCGCCCGAGCGCCGTCGGCGGCATCGACGGGCTCCGGCCGGGGCGCGTCGTCCGCGGGGGCTTCCGCCGCACCGGCGGTCGAGTCTCCGGGCGCGGGCCTGTCCTCCGGCACGGGCGTGTCCCCCGGCACGGGCCTGTCCTCCGGCGCGGGTCTGTCCTCCGGCACGGGCCTGTCCTCCGGCACGACTCCGGCACCGGGCGCCGGCTCCGCGCCAGCGGCGCCTCCCGCGTTTGGCCACCACGGGCGAGGCACGTCCGGTGGCGTCGGCGGTGGACGAAACCCGGCGGGGTCGACGGGGCTCGTCCTTCCCGTGACCGACGCGATCGACTGGGCCGGCGGAACGCGCGATCCCCATGCTGCCTGGGGCATCTCCGTGGCGTACCTGCCGTTCCCCAGCCTCGACGATGCCCTCGTGCTGCGCCACTCGTCGGTGGTGCCGACGGTCCGCTGGGTTCCGGAGGCCACCGGGCCCGCGGGCGCCCTGGTGGACGTCCAGGGGCAGCCGGTCGCCGGGCTCGCCGTCACATGGCCGGCGGGGCTCCAGCCGGCGGGGCTCGAGCTCCAGTACCTGCCGCAGGCGACGACCGCGGTTCCAGTCACCGTGCCGCTCGCCCGCGTCGTGCCCGTCCTGCTCGGCCAGGTGACGGCTGCCGCGTTTGCCCGTTCGCCGTCATCGGGCGCTTTCGTGCTGCCGCCCGGGAACCGCGCGACCGCCGTGATCGACTGGCTCTCGGACGGCTGGCCGCCCGGACGATACCGGTTCGAGGTCCGCGCGGACGGGGTCCTGCACGTGGTGACGTTCCGGCTCCAGAGCGGGGTCTGAGGCAGGGGGGCCGTCAGCCGCCCGGGCGAGTGCCGCTTGACCCGGCGGTGCACAGTGGAGACACGTCGATGCGGGGGCGACGCGGGAGGGAGCGTGCGGAGTTCAGCGAGCGCCGCCCGGCCGAGCCGGCG
>JAJYDP010000770.1 GCA_021777365.1 Chloroflexota bacterium
CAACGAGGACACCACCGTGACCCGACCTGCACTGACCGCGCACCGGCGCGAGCTGACCGGCAAGGACGTCGCCAGGCTTCGCCGGGAGGGGATCCTGCCCGCCGTACTGTATGGCCACGGCGAAGCCTCGCAGGCGATCCAGGTCGATGCGAAGGCGTTCGAGACGCTCAGCAGGACGGCCGGTCGCCATGCCCTGATCGACCTGAAGATCGAGGGCGGGCGCGCGCACCCGGCCGTGATCCACGGGGTCCAGGAGCACCCGGTCAAGCGCGTGCCGATCCACGTGGACTTCCAGATGGTCAAGATGACCGAGGAGATGACGATGGACGTGCCGCTGGAGCCGGTCGGCACCTCCATCGCCGTCGAGAAGCACAACGGCACGCTCCTCCAGACGCTCGACCACGTCCGGCTCCGCGCGCTGCCCGGCGACATGCCGCAGACCCTCGAGTTCGACATCAGCGTGCTCGAGTCGTTCGACGCCGCGATCCACGTCCGCGACCTGCATCTGCCGGCGAAGGTGACGCTGCTCACCGACCCGGACGAGGCGGTCGCGCACGTGCAGGCCTCGCGCGCCGAGATCGAGCGCGAGGCGGTGGCGGCGACCGCTGCCGGGGCGGAGCAGCCTGCCGGCGAGGCTGGCGCGGCGCCGGCCGCGGAATAGCGAACCCTCGGGCTGACGAGCGGGACACGCCCGCCACGCCGGGACGTGCCCACCGGTTCGGGTCGCGCCGCCGGGGCCGCGCCGCCGGGGCCGCGCCCGCCGACGCCCGCCCGGACGCCGCAGCCCGCACGGCCGCGATCGACGCCGGAGGAGGGGATCCGTGCAGCTGCCGGTGAATCCGCCCGTCGAGCCCATGCTCGCGAAGCCGGCCGACGCGATCCCCGAGGGCGACGGGTGGCTCTACGAGCCCAAGTGGGACGGCTTCCGCGCCATCGTGTTCCGGGACGGCGATGAGCTGCTGGTCCAGAGCCGGGACCTGAAGCCGCTCGACCGGTATTTCCCCGAGCTGCGCGGCCCGCTGCTCGACGCGCTCCCGCCGAAGTGCGTGATCGACGGGGAGATCGTGATCGCCGGCGCGCACGGCCTGGACTTCGACGCGCTGCTCCTGCGCATCCACCCGGCCGAGTCCCGCGTCGCGATGCTCGCCGCGGAGACGCCGGCCTCCTTCGTGGCATGGGACCTGCTCGCGTTCGGCGACGAGGACCTGCGCGGTGCCCCGTTCGATGCGCGGCGCTCGCGCCTGGCCCAGGCGCTGCGGGAGGACCGTGCCGGGCGAGGCCGCAGCCGCGTGCTGGTGACACCGGCCACCGGCGACCGTGCCGTGGCCGCCGACTGGTTCGATCGGTTCGAGGGCGCCGGACTGGACGGGGTGGTCGCGAAGCGGCTCGACGGCCGTTACGAGCCCGGCAGGCGCACGATGGTGAAGATCAAGCACCAGCGCACCGCCGACTGCGCGGTGGCGGGCTTCCGGTGGTACCGCGACGCGCCGGGTGAGCTGGTCGGGTCGCTGCTGCTCGGGCTCTACGACGGCGCCGGGACGCTCCACCACGTGGGGGTCACCTCGAGCTTCACTCGCGACGAGCGCCGGGCGCTGGTCCAGGAGCTCGCGCCGCTCCGTGACGGGGCGCTCGACGGGCACCCGTGGGCGCGGTGGAAGGCCTGGGAGGCCGAGGCGGCGGCGCGGGGGCAGCGGATGCCGGGTGCCACCAGCCGCTGGAACCGGGGCCGCGACCTGAGCTGGGAGCCGCTGCGGGTCGAGCGGGTATGCGAGGTCGCGTACGACCACCTGCAGGGCGACCGGTTCCGGCACGCGACGACGTTCCTGCGGTGGCGGCCGGACCGCCCGCCGGCGGACTGCCGGTACGACCAGCTGGATGTCACGCCGCCCTTCGAGCTGGCCCAGGTGTTCGGCGCCGCAGACGGCTGAACCACCCCGGGCGACCTGTCCGGGGGATCGAAGGCCCTCCGGCCACCCTGTCGGACCGACCGCACTACGATGCGTCCAGCATGCGTCCCCGGTTCATTCGTCCGCGGTACCTGGTGGCCGGCCTCGTCGCGCTGGTGCTGGCGCTTGCCCTCGGGGTCGTCGCCGTCTTCGGGGTGGGTCGCTCGCTTCCGCCCGTGACCGGCGTCCAGGTCGACCTGCCGGTGCCGGACGTGCAGCTGGTGGACGCCGCCGGCCGGCCTGCCTCGCTCGCGTCGTTCCACGGCCGGTACGTGGTGCTGGCGCCCTTCCTCACCCTCTGCCAGGAGGTCTGCCCCATCACCACGGGCGCCTTCCTCGAGATGCAGCGTGCGGTGGCACAGGCCGGCCTCGCGGACCGCGTGGCGTTCGTGGAGGTGACGGTCGACCCCGGGCGCGACGTCCCGGCCCGGCTGCGGGCCTATGCGCAGCTGACAGGCGCGGACTGGGCCCTGCTGACGGGTCCGGCCGACCAGATCGCGCGCTTCTGGCGCTTCTTTGGCGTCGACTACCAGGTCCAGCCGATCGAGTCGCCGGCGCCCATCGACTGGTGGACGCACCAGCCCGAAACCTACGACGTCGGCCACAGCGACGGGCTCTTCTTTCTCGACCCGCAGGGGCACGAGCGGATCGCCATCGTGGGGATACCGGACGTGGGCGGGACGCTGAACTCGACCCTGACGTCCCTGCTCGACCAGCAGGGTCTCCAGAACCTGCACGACCCGCAGGCCGCCTGGACCATCCCGCAGGCGCTCGACGACCTGGCGAGCCTGGTCGGGCAGCGCCTCCCACCGCCGGGTCCCTGACGGTCATGCGGGTCCCGGGCCGCGCGCAAGTCCGGGGAGCCGCGGCGGCCCTGGTGGTCGCCGCCCTGGCGGCCGCCGGGCTGGTGGCGGTGGGGCTGCTGGCCCCGTCCCCGGTCCTTGGCCACGCGCTGCTGGCATCGGCGGTCCCCGGGCCGGGAGCGCGCCTCTCCGCGCCGCCGCGCATCGTGCGGCTGGAGTTCACCGAGCCGCTGAACCCGCCGT
>JAJYDP010000771.1 GCA_021777365.1 Chloroflexota bacterium
CGTGATGGTGCACCGTCGCGACCAGTTCCGGGGCAGCCGGATCATGCAGGCGCGGGCACTCTCCCACCCCAGGATCCGCGTCGCGTGGAACAGCCAGGTGGTGGAGGTGCTCGGCGAGCAGAAGGTCACCGGCGTGCGGTTGCGCGACACCGTGACCGGCGAGGAGCGGGACGAGCCGGCGGACGGCGTCTTCGTCGCCATCGGCCACCGACCCAACACGGACGTCTTCCGCGACTGGCTGGAGGTCGACCCGAAGGGGTACCTGACCGTGCACGGGGAGACCGCCACGCGCATCGACGGCGTGTTCGTCGCGGGCGACGTGCGCGACCACCGCTACCGCCAGGCCGTCACCGCGGCAGGCGACGGGTGCCGCGCGGCCATCGACGCCGAGCGCTGGCTGGCCGACCACGAGCTGGCCGAGCGCGCCACCGCGAGCGCGTGGTGACCGCAACCGCAGCCCGGCCACGGAGGAGTCGATCGGCATGACGAAGCACGCGCTGGTGCGCTGGGACGGCGGGATGCACCTCGTCGGTGAGGCGGGCACGGGCGACCGGCTCGAGATGGACGACGAGGCCGGCGGCCACGGATTCCGCCCCTCCGAGCTGGTCATGGTCTCGCTGGGTGGCTGCACCGCGATGGACGTGGTCTCGATCCTGAACAAGAAGCAGCAGAAGGTCACGTCGTACGAGGTGGACGTGACCGGGGAGCAGCGGCCGTCGCACCCCAAGGCGTACACCGACGTGGTGGTGGAGCACCGGGTGGAGGGGGACCCGCTCAACCCGGAGGCGGTACGCCGGGCGATCGAGCTCTCCGCCACCAAGTACTGCACGGTGACCGCGGTCATGGCGACGGGAATCGCGCGGATCGTGCACCGCTACGTGGTTCGCAACGCCTCGGGCGAGTACAGGGCCGAGGTGATCGCGACGGGCCCGGGGGGCGTCAACGTGGCGGGCCTCGAGCAGGGCTGATCGGCCGCCACCTCCGGCGCGGTGCTTGGGGCCGGGCGAGATATGCGCCATGCCCCGACGATCGCACGGCTGGCACGTGCGGGCCCCTTGCGCGAGACCCGGCGCCGGAGGTGCACACTTCGACGATCAGTGAACAGCCGGGAGCGCGCGGCATGGGTGCCGGCGCCGGGGCCAGGCGGCCCGCGACGGCGCGGGGGCCCCCGCGACCGCGCCATGGCCGCAACGCAACCGGTCCTGACCCTTGGGCGCATGGGATTGCCCCCGACCTGCCCGAGCCGGGATACCCCGCCCCCGACCACGGCGCATGGATCGCGCACCCCACCGGGACCCGACGGGCGCCGGGTCCCAGGATCGGGCGGTTGTTCACTGATCGTGGAACCTGGTGGGCCGGAGTCCGCGGCCCGCCTCGTTCCAACCTCCGAGTCTCCACGAAACCCAGTGCGGTTCAGGCCGGCACGGCCGCGGCGAGTGCAGGGTGCCAGACGGCGAGGATGCACAGCCTAACGGCGAGGATTCACAGCCGACGGCGGCCGCAAACGGCCTGTTGCCGTCCGCACCGGGACCCGGCTTGGACAGAATCGCCGGCCGTCCACACAAGGGTCTCCCGGCGGCTGCGAACGGCCTCCCCTTGTGCGACACGCACCAGTTTGGTGGAGCCACCCACCCTCAGCGCCGAACCATCGCACCTCCGTCGATGGCGCGGGCGACGCTACGCACCGGCTGGCAATGGCGAGCCACATCGCGTCGAAGGCGCAACGAGCGCATCCAAGGAACAGGCGATCGCGTACTCCGCCGAGCGATCGCGGCTGTGGGACAGGATACCCCGTGCGTCCGTTCCGGGGCCCCAGCCGGGCCTTCGTGCGCCATCCGAGCTGTCTGCCGGTGCCGAGCGCTGCGCCCGCACCCGTCGACATCTTGCCTGCGCACCCGGGCGCCCGGTTCATGACGCTCCCTGACCACTCCGCCCCGTACACTGCGTCGAGGTGCAGGAGCCGAGGAGGGTCATGGGCAGGTTCGAGACGATCGAGGCGGGCGGCACCACGTCGCGCGTGTACGCGGCGGGCGACGTCGGGCCCGGGGCACCGGGCGTTGTCGTGTTCCATCCCTGGTGGGGCCTCAACCACGACGTCGTCGCGTACGCCGATCGAGTGGCCGCGGCCGGGTTCGCCGTCGTCGCGCCGGACCTGTACCACGGCCCGGTGGCGTCGACGATCGAGGAGGCGGAGCGGCTGTCGGCCTCGATCGACGAGGCGGCGGCAGATGCGATCGCCCTGGCGACGATCGACCGCCTCGCGGACCGCCTGGGCCCGGCGGCGAGGCTCGCGGCCGTGGGGTTCTCGATGGGCGGGGCGTGGTCGATGTGGAGCCCGGCCCAGCGCGACCGCCTCGCCGCGTCGGTGGTGTACTACGGCTCGATCGAGGGCCCGAGCCTCAGCCGGGCGTCGGTCCCCGTCCTCGGGCATTTCGCCGAGACGGACCCGTACGAGCCCGACGAGGCGATCGCCGCGTTCGAGGGCACGCTCCGGTCGGCCGGCCGCGGCGTCGTCATCCACCGGTACCCGGGGACCGGGCACTGGTTCGCGGAGCCGTCGCGCGACGCCTACCGCGCCGCGGCCGCCGACCTTGCCTTCGAGCGCACGGTCGCCTTCCTCGGCCGCCATCTCAGGACGCCGTCCGGCTGACCGCGCCGATCAACCGGCGGCCCGGGTTCGCGCGTCGTCGCCGGCTCCGCGGCGCCGGGCTCGGGGAAGGAACGCCCCCGAGCGAGAGTCGCGGGAGAGGCCACCGAATTACCAACCGGTGCGCACAAGGGTATCCCGGCGGGTCTCCCGGCGCGGCATCCCGGCGGGTCTCCCGGCGGGTCTCCCGGCGGGTCTCCCGGCGCGGCATCCCGGCGGGTCTCTCGGCGGGCATCCCGTCGGGTCTCCCGGCGGCTTGACACGCCCGTCGCGTTTGTTGCATCCTCCAACGAACGGGTTTGTTGCGGGCCGCCACAATCCCATGGTGCCGGCCACGAGTGGGGA
>JAJYDP010000772.1 GCA_021777365.1 Chloroflexota bacterium
GGGGATGTCGAATCCGGATCGTTCGCGAATCGCGGAACGATCCAAGCGCCGCAACTCGTTCCGCGATTGGTGAACGACCGGACACCCGACCCCGCCCGGCGACACCTGGCGAGCGCCCCGAGCTCCGGGCGCGCCGAGCGCGCGGTGGGCGCGGCGCCCGCCGAGCACGCCGGCGGCGACGAGCGCGCCGGCCGCGACGAGCGCGCGGGGGGCGCCGGACGCGCAGGGCTGGAAGCTCAAGGCAGGTCCTCCGCGACGCGCCGCCCGACGAACGCCACCTCGACGCCGTTGATCTCGGCGCCGTGGAGCTTGTTCGCCGCGACGATGTACGCCTCGAGGGACGCCTCGATGATGTTCGTCGACAGGCCGTGGCCGGTGACCACCAGGGCGCCCGGGCCCTCGTCCGAGGAGCGTCGCGCCCGGAGCAGGACCTGGCCCTGCGCGTCGCCGTCGCCCGAGACGGCCTTGATCTCGTACTCGGTGAGCACGGGGTTCCAGCCCAGCACGGGGCGGATCGCCTCGTCCACGGACTTGAACAGCGCGTTCACCGGGCCGTTGCCGGTGCTGTTGCCGGCCTTCGCGCTGCCGGCGACGACCAGGCTGGCCGAGCCGACGGAGTGGCCGCCCGACGACGAGGTGATGCTCCAGCCGAGCAGCTCGATGGAGCGCGGCACGTCGGCCTTGCGCTGCTCGACGAGGGCGAGCAGGTCGGCGTCGGTGACCTCCTTCTTGGAGTCCGCGAGCTGGATCGCGGCGCGGTAGACCGCGTCGAGCTCCTCGCCCTCGACCTCGACGCCCAGCTCGCGGAGCTTGCCCTGGAGGCCCCGCCGGCCGGACAGCTTGCCGATCGACAGGGTGCTGCCGGACAGGCCCACCGACTGCGGGGTCATGATCTCGTAGGTGAGCGGGTTCTTGAGGACGCCGTCCTGGTGGATCCCCGACTCGTGGGCGAACGCGTTGGAGCCCACGATGGCCTTGTTGGGCTGGATCGTGAAGCCGGTGAGGTAGCTGACCAGGCGCGAGGCCGCGGTGATCTGCTCGGTGGCCACGGACGCCGCGAGGTCCGGGAACTGGGCCGGCCGCGTGCGGAGCGCCATCACCACCTCCTCGAGCGAGGCGTTGCCCGCCCGCTCGCCGAGGCCGTTGATGGTGACCTCCACCTGGCGAGCGCCCGCCTGGACGGCCGCGAGCGTGTTCGCGGTGGCGAGGCCCAGGTCGTTGTGGCAGTGGACGCTGATCGTGGCGGCGTCGCCGACGCGGCCCTTGACCGCGCCGACCAGCCGGCCGAACTCCGACGGGATCGCGTAGCCGACGGTGTCCGGGATGTTGAGGGTCGAGGCGCCGGCCTCGGTGACGGCCTCGTACACGTCGAGCAGGTAGTCCAGCTCGGTGCGCGAGGCGTCCTCGCCCGAGAACTCGATCTCGGCGTCGCGGCCCAGCGTCTGGCGGGCCCACTTCACCCAGCGCACGGACTCGGCGAGGGCCTGCTCGCGGGTCATGCGCAGCTTGTGCACCAGGTGGATGTCGCTGGTCGCGATGAACAGGTGGAGGTGCGGCCGCTCGGCGACGCGGATCGCCTCGACCGCCCGCTGCGGGTCCCCGTCGCGGCAGCGGGCGAGCGCCGCCACGGCGATCCCGCCCCTGGTCTCCTGGGCGATCCGCCGGACCGCCTCGAAGTCGCCGGGCGAGGCGGCCGGGAAGCCCGCCTCGATGACGTCCACCTTGAGCCGGGCCAGCTGGCGGGCGACCTCGAGCTTCTCCGCGGCGGTCAGGCCGGCGCCGGGCGCCTGCTCGCCGTCGCGGAGCGTGGTGTCGAAGATCCGGACCGCCCCGGCCGGGACGCCCGCCCCGAAGCGCGGGTTGGTTGACTCGAACGAGGTCACTTCTTGCTCCCTACCGAACTGGTCGAGGCCTGGGCGGCGCCCGCCTCGACCACCACCGGGTTGAGGAACGGCATCTTGGCGCGCAGGTCGGCGCCGACCTGCTCGATCTGGTGGTGGCGGTCGCGGGCGCGCAGCTCCTCGAACTCGCCGCCGCCGGCGTCCTGGACCGCGATCCAGCGGGCCGCGAAGGAGCCCGACTGGATGTCCGAGAGGACGTCCTTCATCGCCGCCTTGGCGCCCTCGGTCACCCGCGGCCCGGAGACGTAGTCGCCGAACTCGGCCGTGTCGCTGACGCTGAAGCGCATGTAGTTGAGGCCGCCGCGGTACATGAGGTCCACGATCAGCTTCAGCTCGTGCATGGTCTCGAAGTAGGCGAGCTCAGGCTGGTAGCCGGCCTCGACCAGCGTCTCGAACGCGGCCTTGATCAGGGCCGACACGCCGCCGCAGAGGAGCGCCTGCTCCCCGAACAGGTCGGTCTCGGTCTCCTCCTTGAACGTGGTCTCGAGCACGCCGGCGCGGGTGTTGCCGTTGCCCTTCGCGTAGGCGAGGGTGCGGGCGCGCCCGGTGCCGGTGGCGTCCTGCTCCACCGCGAACAGCGCCGGCACGCCGCCGCCCTGCTCGTAGACCGAGCGGACCAGGTGTCCCGGGCCCTTGGGCGCCACCATGCCCACGTCCACGCCCGCCGGCGGCTGGATCCGGCCGAACCGGATGTTGAACCCGTGGGCGAACATCAGCAGCTGGCCGTCGCGCAGGTTCGGCCCGATCTCGGCGTCGTAGACCGCCTTCTGGACCGTGTCGGGCAGGGCGACCATGATCACGTCGGCCGCCCTGACGGCCTCCGCGACGGTCATGACCTCGAAGCCGGCGGCCTCGGCGTGGGGCCGGCTCTTGCTCCCCTCGGCCAGGCCGACGATCACCCGCAGGCCGCTGTCGCGCAGGTTGGCGGCGTGGGCGTGGCCCTGCGAGCCGTAGCCGAGGACCGCGATGGTCTGCCCCTCGAGCGCCGACAGGTCGGCATCGGCGTCGTAGTACATCTTCGCGGTCACAGCTTGAGCGCCTCCTCGATGGACCCGGCGCCGCGCAGCATGACGATCGCGCCGGTCCGGAC
>JAJYDP010000773.1 GCA_021777365.1 Chloroflexota bacterium
CCGATCTCGAGGCGCCTGGGCCACAACTACATCGGCACCGAGCACCTGCTCCTCGGCCTGGTCCGCGAGGGCGAAGGGATCGCGGCGGGCGTCCTGGAGTCGCTCGGGGTCAACCTCGACAAGGTCCGCCACGAGGTGATCCGCGTCCTCTCGCAGGGTGTCACGGACGACGCCGCGGGGTCGGACGCGTCCGGCGCCACCGGCTACCACGTGCTCCGGAGCGACGTCCGGCTCGGCCGCGGGGGCCTGACCGGCGCGGGCCTCACGGCGTTCCCACCCGAGGATCGTGAGCGGATCGAGCGGCTGCGGACCGCCGGCGAGCTGCGCCTGGTCCTCGCGAGCAGCGGCTTCCGGCGGCTCATCATCGCGGGGCAGGCGCGGACGGTGCACGGCGTCACGGTCGAGCTGCTGGCGCTCGAGATCCGGGAGGCGGGGGGCCGCTGCCTCATGCAGTGGCACACGGCGGCGCCGACTGCCCAGGCGGGCCCACCGTCCACCCTGCTGGCCGACGTCGCGGTGCGTGATGAACGCGGCACCGTCTACGCCGTCGGGTGCGATCCGTGGGCGCGCGGGTCGGACAACGGTGGCGCCGTCGAGTGCTTCTTCGTGCCCCCGCCACCGGCCGGGGCAGGCGAGCTGGTGGTCTCCATCGCGCGGCTCGTGCCCTGGCCCCCGCCGCAGATGCCGGCCGCTCAACCACCGGGGGAGCGCAGCGAGGGGCCGTGGGAGTTTCGCGTGCCGCTGTGATCGGGAGTGTCGAGGCGGGCGCCCGCGACACGGAACCACGCCGGTGCGCAACGCGTCCACGGTCCAGCAGCCGATGATCGAAGCCCCTGACACCCGACGCCTGCGTCTCGCCGTCCCACGTTCGCGGCGCGGCCGCGTGGTCGTGCTCCTTGCCCTCGGCGTCGCCGGGATCGCGCTCGTCCTCCTGGGGACCGGAACCATCGGTGGCGGCCCCGCGGCGTCGCCCGGTCCGGTGGCCGTTCTCGACGCCGCAGAGCTGCGCGCGGCGATCACCGCCCAGCAGGCCGGCGGCCTCGCCCAACGGGACGTGATCGCGGACGTCTCGATCGACGGCTCGCGGCGCACGCCGCCGCTCGATCGCGAATGCGTCCCGCTCGGGCAGTGCACCGTGATCGGCACGCTCGATGGCTTCGCCGATCCGGAAGGCACGGTGACGGTCCGGGCGCAGGAGCAGGCGCTGCCCCCGCCCACCGACGCGGCCGACCTGGCGGCTCCCGTGGCCCTGCGCCTGTCGGGCTCCGGCCCGATCGAGTTCCTCGGCCACGTGACCCTCGGTCCGGCAGAACGCGCATATGACGTCCCCGAGGCACTCGCCCTGGGCAAGACGGCGCCGAACGGCGAGGTGATCGCCGCGACCGGCTGGCTGGTAGGGGTCGAGGGCTTCTCGTGTGGGCCCGTGCCGATGCCGGGCCCGATCGTCCCGGCACCCTTCGCCTGTCAGATCCCGGAGTTCCTCACCAAGCGGGCGACCAAGCCGGTCAGCCGCACCGGGCTGAGCGGCATGGGCAGCGGCTTCCAGATGACCGCGCCCGCGGGCGCCGTGCAGCTGCAGATGGGCGCCTACCAGCAGTTCGCGCCATCGCCCAGCTTCGACGGCGTCAACGACGTGCCGCGCCTCGGGACGTATCTGCTGCGCATGGTCGCGGTCGACCAGTCGAACTGCCCGCACTGCCGGGGCTGGCTGGCCGTCGGTCGGTTGGACGCGTCGGCCGCGCCCGCCTCGCCGGCCCCGTCGGGCTACCAGCCGCAGGTGCGCTCGACCGGAGAGCTCGAGGTGGCGCTTGCGCAGGACCGGCCCGACCTCGTGGGCCACAGCGTGTTCGTCGACGGCCGGATCGTGCCGGGCACGGCGAGCGGGTGCACTGAGCCCGGTCGGTGCTCGCTCGGCGGGCTCGAGGGCACGTCCGAGCCGGTCGTCGCGACGCCCTACGCGGTGTCACAACTCGTGCCCGGCGACGACGCCCAGGTCCGCGGCGTGCTCGCGCTCGTCGTCCGACAGGACGGCCTCCAGTACCTCGGGGTCGGCGCGGTCTCGCTCCCGCTCGCCGAGCTCGCCGACCCACTCGTCACGAACGGCCTGCCGCTCCAGGTGCACCCGGTGACCGCCTGGCTGGTCGGCGAAGGCCCCGTGCCGTGCGCGTCGTTTGCGAGCGCGCCACCGGCCGACACGCCGTTCGACACGTGCGGCGGCTCGTGGCTCATGGCGTCCGCGCAGCAGCCGGTGCGGCGCAACGGCGCGGGCTTCTCGATCGTCGTGCCGCCGGGCGCGATCCGCGTGCAGCCCGGCGCCTACGACGAGTTCGCGCCGTCCCCGGCCTCCGAGCCTGATGGCGTGGGCGTCGTGCCGCGCGAGGCCACGTACCTCGTCCGGATGGTGTCGAACCCGCCTGGTGGCCGGCCCGCGCAGATCGGCTGGCAGATTGTGGCGCGGCTCGCGCCGTGAACCCGGATCCGGCCACCGACAGGGATCGCCCGTGAACGCGCGGATCCGGATCCTCGCGGCCGTCGCGTCCCTGGTGCTCGTGGCCGCCTGCGGCTCGGCGACCACGGTGCGCCTCAGCCCACCCGCGGTCGGTGCCGCGACCGGCACGCTGCCCTCGGCGACGCTGTCGCCAGTCGCCACCAGCACGGGTCCGCTGCCCTCGGCGACGGCTCCTGCGACGGGGTCGGTCGATCGCGTGGGCGCCTTCGCGGGTGGCTTCTGGGCCACGCAGGGGACGAGGCTCCTCATCTCGGCCGACGGGGGGACGAGCTGGCGGCCCGGCACGCTGCCCTCGCCCTCGCCGCTCGCGGTGGATGTCCTCGACGCGAGTCACGCCTGGGCGGTCTACCCGGTCGGCGCCACCCTGACTCCGGTGACCGGCTCGCCGACTGACGTGATGCAGTTGTTCGTGTTCCGGACGAGCGACGGCGGCACCACCTGGGACGCGACGAAGCTGACCGAGAACGTGGCCGACTCG
>JAJYDP010000038.1 GCA_021777365.1 Chloroflexota bacterium
GCGCGGCCGGTTCACGGCCAGGGGCTGCTCGCCGGCGATCCCTGCGGCGTGGGAGTCGCGGATGTCGCGGTGGCGGAGCCGGGGAGAAGGGACGGGGGCTGGCCGACGTCCGGGCTGCCCGATGCTGCCGCCGTGGCACCCGGCACGACCGCGGCCGACGCGGCCGGTGTGGCTGCGGCCGATGCGGCCGGTGTGGCCGCCGCCTGCGCCTTCGACAGCGAGCCGGCCAGCAGCGCCGCATACGCGACCGCCCCCTGCGGGCGCAGGTGGATCCCGTCGTCCCAGAAGTACTCCGGGTGGCGGTCACCCAGGTCGTGCCAGTCCACGACCAGCACGTTGGGGTAGTCCGTTGCCGCCTGCGCCAGGACCGCGTTGTCGTGCGACTCCCAGCTGCGCGGCTCCTTCAGGTTGACGAAGACCACCAGGCGCTGGCCGCCGGCCAGCTGCATCACCTGGTCCACCTGCTGGCCGGTGACCCAGCCGTTGTCGCCGAGCCCGATCACCACCGTGCCCGGCAGAAGCCCCTCCTGCTGGCGCTGCCGAAGGATGTCGAGGCCCGCCCCGAACGAGCGTCCGACCGCGGCGTTCACCTCGATGCCGTGGATCGCCGAGCGCAGCTGCGTGACGGCGCCGAGCATGACCGAGTCGCCGATCGCGAGGACCGGCGCGACGGACGGTCGGGGGCTCGCCGATGGTGTCGCGGACGGGCCGGCCGCCACGGGCGTGGTGGGCAGGCCGGTCGCCGGTGCCCCGGTCGCGGGGGGCTCGCTTCCGCCGCCGTACTGGGGTGGCATCACGGCGCCTCCAGAGGCGGCCGTGCCCCCGGTGCCGGGCGTGCCGGTGGCTCCCGGCGTGGTCTCCGTGGACGGCCCGCCCGTCCCGCGCGCCGGCGAGGCGGGGAGCGCCGGGCCGCCCGCGTCGATGGAGGTCACCGCGAGGTAGGGGGGCGTGGCGGGAGCGGACGCGCCGGCCACCCGCGCGCCGACCAGCACCGCGACCGCCAGCAGGGCGCCGCTGGTCGCCACCGGCCAGCGGAAGGTCGCCAGGCGGCGGCTGCGCGGCACCGACCGCCACGCCGTCCACGCGCGCCCCAGGGCTCCCTGTCGGACCGGCGTCTCGACGAACCGGTAGGAGGCCTCCGCGGCGACCAGCGTGAGGGCCAGCCGCAGGACGAGATCCGGCACCGGGTTCAGCGGCACGTCCAGCTGCGGGCGCGTCAGCGTGAAGATCGGCCAGTGCCAGAGATAGATGCCGTAGGAGCGCTCGCCGATCCAGCGCAGCGGCTGGCGGTCCAGCACCCGGTATCCGATCCAGCCCATCGGGTGGACGGCAGCCACGATGACCAGCGCCACCGCCAGGTCCACCGCCACGAACCCGCCCCGGTAGAGGAACGGTTCGAACTCATCGAGCAGGGCGAAGGCGATGCCGACCACTGCGAGCCCGGCGATCCCGAGCAGTCCCAGCGCCGCCACCCGCAGGTCGACCGGGCGCCGGGTCGGCCGGGGCGCGGCCGGTTCCTCGGGCCACGGGGGCAGGGGCCGCGGTGTGGTCCGCTCCTCCGGCCACGGGGGCAGCGGCCCAGCCGGGCTCGGCACGTCGGCGGGCGTGGCTGTCGCCATCGCCCAGCCGCCTGCGCCCGCGCCGGGCGACGGCTCGGGCGTCCCCGCGACCGGTGTCGAGCCGCCCCGCTCGTGCGCTCCGGCCGCGGGCGTCCAGGCCAGTGCCAGCGCCGCGCCCAGCAGCAGGCCCGTCGCGTGCGTGTCGGTCCCGTAGTAGATGCGCGAGGGATCGACGTCCGGTCGGTACAGCCAGGCCATCAGCAGCGCGGACCCGGCCGCGCCCGCGAGGCTCGCCGCGAGCATCCCCCGGCGGCGCAGGACCACCAGTCCCCCGGCCAGCGCGATCGGCCAGAGCACGTAGAACTGCTCCTCGACCGCGAGGGACCACAGGTGGAGCAGCGGCGAGGGCCGACCCATCGCCTCGAAGTAGGACTGCTGGCGCAGGATGAGGTACCAGTTCGTGACGTAGGCGAGCGCCGCCAGCGTGTCGCCGCGCAGTCGCGCCACCTCGTCCGGCGCAAGGACCACGGCGAGCGTGAGCGTGGCGGCCAGGACGAGGAACAGGGCGGGCAGCAGGCGCCGTGCGCGCCGCGCCCAGAAGGCACGCAGCCGGATGCGGCCCAGCCGCTCGTGCTCCGCGAGCAGCAGCGTCGTGATCAGGAAGCCGCTGATCACGAAGAAGACATCCACGCCCAGGAAGCCGCCCGGGAGGATTCCGAGGTCGGCGTGGTAGAGCACGACGGCGAGCACAGCGATGGCCCGAAGGCCGTCGAGACCCGCCAGTCGAGTGGCCCTGGGGGTGGCGGGCGCGGAGCTGCCACCGGCGTCCGTCGCCGTGCGCGCCCCTGCCACTTCCGTTCCCGCCATGCCCGCCCGATCCTCGCTCGCGCTCTGTCCAATGATGACGCGTCCGGGGCCAGCGCGGTGCCCCCCGAAGGGCCTAGGATCGATGCCGGGGTGGGCAGGCGCGGATGGGTCGCGGCCCCCGACCCCGACCGACAGGAGCCGACGTGCGCGAGCTGTACCCACCCATCGAGCCGTCCCGATCCGGCCATCTCCGCGTCTCGGACCTGCACCAGGTCTATTGGGAGGAGAGCGGCAACCCTGCCGGGACGCCGGTGGTCTTCGTGCACGGCGGCCCCGGCGGCGGAACCGGCGCCGACGACCGTCGCTTCTTCGACGCCGCTGCCTACCGCATCGTGCTGTTCGACCAGCGCGGATCCGGCCGCAGCACGCCGCGTGCCAGCCTGGTCGAGAACACCACCTGGGACCTGGTGGCCGACATGGAACGGCTGCGCGAGCTGCTGGGGATCGAGCGCTGGGTGGTCTTCGGTGGCTCGTGGGGGAGCACGCTCTCCCTGGCGTACGCCGAGCGCCACCCGGAGCGGGTCCGGGCGCTCGTGCTGCGGGGCATCTTCCTCTTGCGGCCGCTCGAGATCCGCTGGTTCTACCAGGAGGGGGCGAGCTTCATCTTCCCGGACGCATGGGAGGCGTACCTCGCGCCGATCCCGCTCGAGGAGCGCGGGGACCTGGTGGCCGCATACCATCGTCGCCTGACCGGCGAGGACCCGGAGGAGCGGGCCCGGGCGGCGCGCGCCTGGAGCCGGTGGGAGGCCAGCACCAGCAAGCTGCGCCCCGATCCGGCACTGATCGCGAAGTACGAGGATGACGCCCTGGCCGACGCATTCGCCCGCATCGAGTGCCACTACTTCGTCCACCGCGGCTTCTTCGCCACCCCCGACGAGCTGCTCGACGGCGTGGAGCGGATCCGGAGGATCCCGGCGGTGATCGTCCAGGGCCGCTACGACGTGGTCTGCCCCATCACCACGGCCTGGGACCTGCACCGCCGCTGGCCGGAGGCGGACTTCCAGGTGGTGCCGGATGCCGGGCACTCCGCCATGGAGCCGTCCACGGTCGACCGGCTGGTGACCGCCACCGACCGGTTCCGCACCGCGCCCTGAGGGTTGCCGCGCGCCGTCAGCGCACGTCCCAGAACGCCGTCGCGGTGAAGAGCGGCGTGGCGAGCGGCTGCCCGTTCAGGACAGTCAGCGCGTACCACGCCTGGAACGCGCCGACCTGGTTGCAGGACGAGGTGTAGGCCCCGCCCTGGACCACCGCCACCGCCGTGGCCGTGGCGCCCTGGTCCACCGTGGTGACCACCGTCGCGGTCGGGTCGGGCGCCGAGCGGACCCGGACCAGGGGGCACATGGCGGTGATCGTGGCCGGGTACGCGACCGGGGACGGGGATGGGCCGCGCGTCGGGGCCGGCGACGGCGAGGCGCCCGGCAGGGCCGTCGGACCGGGCGAGGCGCTCGGCAGGGCCGTCGGACCGGGCGAGGCGCTCGGCGACGGCGAGGTGCCCGGCACGGCCGTCGCGCCGGCCGAGGGGGATGGGCTGGGCGATGCTCCGGGAGGGCCCGGCGGACCGGGCGCGGGTGCCGACGGCGGCAGAGGCGCGCCGAGCGCGACCCGGAACGCGTAGCGGTTGCGGCGCCCGCCGGCGTCGATCCCGGAGACCGTCACCGTGCCGGTGCCGGCGAGGGCCGGGCCGCTGAATGCCGCCCGGTAGTGACCCGCCCCGAGGGTCGTGACCGATCCCGCCAGCGTCTGCCCGGAGACGGCCAGCGTGAACAGGGGTGCCGATCGCATCGGCTCGGACGCCCAGGCGTTCACGACGAGCGTTCGCGTCGTCGCGGACTCGGCCACCGTGGTGCGGACCATGTACGCCGCGGCCGTGATCGTCCTCTCGAGGAAGGCGCGGCCGGCCGGGCCCGTGGCGATCACCTGGACCGTGTAGTCCCCCTGGGGGACGAGGGTGCCGGCGGCGTTCCGACCGTCCCAGGTCCAGCCGCTGGTTCCCGCGGGCATCCGGCGCGCATACCACGCCGTGCGCACCACGTGCCCCTGCGCGTCCAGGATCCGCAGGGTGCTGGTCGTGGCCCGCGCCAGCCGGAAGGTGATCCGCGTCACCGGCGCGTACCGGTCGCCGTCCTGGGGGTAGAAGCGGTTCGGGCCGGCACGGAGGAAGCCCAGGACGCGGTTCACGATCACGGTCGAGCGCAGCGTCAGCGCATTCCCGCGGGCGTCCTTCACCGCGAGCGTGACCGCATACGTGCCGTCGGGCGCCGGCGTGCCGGCCGATGTGGTGCCGTTCCACGTCGCGCTCCCGGACGTGCTGGTCACCGGCGTGCTCAGGATCACCGAGGATCCCGACGTGATCGAGAGGGTGCCGGTCACCTCCTCCGAGACCCACCACGAGAGCGACGCCGTGTCCGCCACGCCGTCCCCGTTCGGGGAGAACGCGTCGCCGGGGTTGCCGGGCGAGTTCGTGGCGGTCACGGCCAGTTCGCCCGTGGGCGGAAGCGGCGCCGTCGAGCCGAACGTCTGGCGCAGCAGCTGGGTGAGCTCGGGCCGCGTGCCGTCGTAGCCGAGCGCCCACATCCCCGTGCCGCGCAGGTTCGCCGAGATGACCAGCTGGTACTTGGCCGCGAGGGACTGCGCGTCGTCGTAGTAGAGCTCGCGCCAGACGCTGGGGCACGTGTCGCAGTTCTGGCGCTGGTACGCCGTCCAGGCGGACGTCTCGGCGGCATCCCACTGGCGTCCGTTCGTCTCGGCCAGCCCGACCGCCACGTCGTACGGAGCGGCCACCGAGTAGCCGTTCTGGCTGTTCTGCGGCAGGGTGGCGGCGTTGGGCGTGCTGGAGGCGGTCGACCAGGCCCGGCCGTAGTAGGGGAGCCCGAGCAGCAGGTGCCCGGGAGTGGTGAGGGTGAGATAGCGCCCCACCGTCCGGGTCAGATCGGTGTAGTAGGCGGTCGAGGTGAGCGGCGAGATCGACGCCGCGTTGGCCGCCCCGGCGCCGCGGTAGTCGTAGCCCATGATGAAGAGCGCGTCCGCTGCCCCCGGAGCGGTGAGCCCGGGGACGTCGTAGTTGCCCGGATCGCCGGTCACGTCCACCACCAGCTCGAGCCCCGGTCGGGCGGCGTCCAGGGCCGCGCGGAGCCCCCGGACCAGCGCGTCGAAGCCGGCCGCCTGGCCCGGCGGCACCGGCTCGAAGTCGAGGTTGACGCCGTCCACCCCGCGCGAGACGACCTGGGTGACGATCTGGCCGACCAGGGTGGCCTGCGCGGCGGGGCTGGCGAGCAGCGCGGTGCTCGCCGCTGCCCCCGTCGGGTCCCAGGCGAAGCGCTCGACGGTCAGCGCCACCCGCGTCCCCTGCGCGTGCGCGGCGTCGATGATCGCGGTGAGGTTGCCGCTCTGCCAGCCCGTCCACCCGGCCTCCGGGGTGCCGTCGGAGCCGAGCTGCTGGAGCGTCCCGTCGGCCGAGGCCGTCACGCCGAAGTAGGCGATCGTCGAGAGGACCGAGTAGTCGAGCGTCAGCGTGGGATCGGCGAGCTCCCAGTAGGGGAGGAAGCCGTAGACCTCGCGCCCGGGGCCGGCCGGGACCGGCGCGCTCGTCGGAGCGCCGCTCGTCGGAGCGCCGCTCGCCGGCGATGCCGTCGGCGTCGGCGATGGCGCGGACGTGGGCTGCGCGAGCGTCGGCGACGGCCCGGGGCCGGCCTGGGCGAGCCGACGGGACGGGCCGGGTGCCGTCCCGCCCGGCAGCACGCCGGTGAGTGTCGACGACGGCAGGGACCGGCCGTCGCTCACGCGCGCGTCGGGTGCCCGGGACCGCAGCGGCACGGTGACGGGGCTCGGCGGGGCCAGGACCAGGTGGTCGTGCGCGTGGGCCTGCGCCTCCAGGTACGCCTCGCTCGGCACGCCCGACGTGGGAGGGGTGGCCGGCCCGGCGGGGGACCGGCCCGCTTCCAGCCCCCCTGCCGGCGACCCGCCCGCGATCGACGGCTGTCCGCCCCGCGTCGGCGCCGGGACCGCCGAGCTCGCCGGCGCGGGCAGCACCAGTGCGGCCGCCAGGAGGATCGAGCCGAGAGGGATCGCGCTTCGCACCGGATCAGCCTCGTCGAGCGGCCACGCGACCAGGGCGTGACGGTCCAGAGGATAGCGGGCGGCGGACCCCGCGATCGGCGCCCCGCGCGATCGAGGGCCTGGTCAGCGGGGGCGGGGGAGCTCGATCCGGATCCGCGCGTCCACGACCACGGCGCCCTGCTCCAGCACCACGATGGGGTTGCAGTCCATCTCGACGAGTTCGGGGTGCGCCTCGACCATCGCGCTCACGCGCAGCAGGATCTGCTCCAGGGCTGCCACGTCCACCTGCGGTGCCCCCCGGTACCCGTCCAGCATCGGGAAGGTCGCCAGGGAGCGCACCATCTCGGCCGCGTCGCGATCGGTCAGCGGCGTGATGCGGACCGCCACGTCCCGCAGCAGTTCAACGGCGGTCCCGCCCGCGCCGCATGCCACCACGGGGCCGAAGAGCCGGTCGTGCACGACGCCGACCAGCATCTCCACGCCTGGCGGGACCATCTGCTGCACGAAGAACTGGCGCGCCGGGTTCCCGGCCGCGGCCAGGTCGGACGCCATCCGGCGGGCCGCGTCCTCGACGGCCGCCGCGCCCTGCAGCGACAGGGCCACCGCGCGCGCCTCGGACTTGTGGATCACCCCGGGCGCCACGGCCTTGAGCGCCACCGATCCCCCGATCTCGTCGGCGGCGCGGCCGGCCGCCTCGGGCGTGTCGGCCAATCGCCAGGGCGCGGTCGGGATCCCGTAGCACTCGAGCAGGCAGGCGACCTCGTCCGGGCGCAGCCACCGGGAGCGCTCCTCGGCCGGGCGGGACAGCCACGATCCGGAGAGCGTCGCGCCGTCGGCCCCGGCTCCCGCGCTGATCTCGGCCAGCGCGGCGGCCACCACCGCGGCCGCGCCATCCTCGCGGAGGTCGTCGAAGTGGGGGACGGCCCCGGCCGGCGCGTTGCGCCACTCGGCGTAGCGCGCCGCGTGCGCGAGGGCCCGCGCGGCCTCCTCGGGGAAGTCGTAGGCGGGCACCCGGACGGGTCCCGCGCGGAGGGCGGACGGGCCCCCGGCGGCCGAGAGGAAGACGCTCAGGACCGGGATCCGTCGCGGCATCTCCTGCACGGCATCCCGGATCGCGGCCGCGACGTCCTCGGAGCGCGTGTCCAGGGGCGGCACGAAGAGGACGATCAGCGCGTCGATCTGCTCGCACCCGGCCAGGGCGAGGATCGCGCGGCGGAACGCGTCGGGCGACGCGGCGATCATGTCCACCGGGTTGGCGAGCGCCGCCTCCGGCGCCAGGAACTCGGCCAGCTTCAGGCGGACACGCTCGGGGAGCGGAGGCACCACCAGCCCGTCGGCCTCGCAGGCGTCCGCGGCCAGGATCCCCGGTCCGCCCCCGTTGGTGAGGATCGCCACCCGGCGCCCGGACGGAAGCGGCTGGTTCGCGAGCAGTGAGGCGACGTCGAAGAACTCGCCCAGCGTGTCGGTGCGGACCACGCCGGCCTGGTGGAAGAGCGCGTCCACCGTGACATCGGATGCGCCGATCAGGGCCCCGGTATGCGACGAGGTGCCGCGCGCGCCCGCCGCGGATCGGCCGCTCTTGACCACGATGATCGGCTTGCGATGTCCCACCCGGCGCGCGATGCGGGCGAACTTGCGCGGGTTGCCCACGGACTCCAGGTAGAGCGCCAGCACATCCGTCGCGGCGTCGTCCTCCCAGTACTGCAGGAAGTCGTTGCCGGACAGGTCCGCCTTGTTGCCGATCGAGATGAAGCTCGACAGCCCCAGCCCCAGCCGGTTGGCATGCTCGATGATGGCCAGGCCGAGGGCGCCGCTCTGGGACAGGAAGCCGATGTTGCCGCCGGTGGGGCACGTCGGCGAGAAGGTCGCGTTCATCCGGATCGACGGCTCCAGGTTGACGACCCCCATGCAGTTGGGGCCGACCAGCCGCATCCCGGCCTGCCGGCAGACCGCCAGCAGGTCCCGCTGCAGCTGGGCGCCGGCCTCGCCGGTCTCGGCGAAGCCGGGGGAGGTCATCACCAGCGACTTCACGCCCTTCAGGGCGCAGGTGCGTGCGGCCTCGACCGCCGCGGCGGCCGGCAGCGCGATGACGGCCAGGTCGACCGGCCCCGGGATGTCGAGGACGCTCCGGTACGCCGCCACCGACTGCACCACGTCCGCGTTCGGGTTGACCGGGTAGACCGGCCCCGCGAAGTTCCCGTCGAGCAGGTTGTGGAACAGCTCGCCGCCGACGGTGCCGCGCCGTCGCGACGCGCCGATGACGGCGACCGACGCCGGGTGGAGCAACGCCCGCACCGCCGCGGAGGCCGCGATCTGCTCGCGGTGCTCGAACCGTTCGCGCGCCGGGCCGGTGAGCTCGGTGGGGAACTCCACCAGGATGGCGCCCGGCTCCACCCGCAGGGTGGTGGGGAACCCGCTCTCGCGGAAGACTTCCAGCATCCGCGCGTTCTCGGGGAGCACCTCCGCGTAGAAGGTGGTGATCCCGTCGTCGTTGGCCCGCTCCGCGAGCTCCTCCAGCAGCAGGGTGGCGATCCCGCGCCCGCGGTAGTCGTCCGCCACCACGAAGGCGACCTCGGCCGTGTCGGGCGCGACGCGGTCGTAGCTGGCGTGCGCGATGATCCGGCCGTCCACGCCGGCCTCCGCCACCAGCGAGCAGTCCCCGGGGTCGGATGGCACGGCCCAGCCGTGGGCCACGCCCTGGAAGTCGGTGACGACGCCGCCGAAGCGCAGCCGGCGCGATTCGAACGCGAGCGCCTGCAGGAACGCCGTCAGGCCCGCCTCGTCCTCCGGCCTGGCCGTGCGCAGGTGCACCGACGAGCCATCCCGCAGGACGGCGTCGCGTGCCCGGCCTCCTGGTGCGACGCTGCTCATGGATCGTGCCCCCTGCCGCTGGGTGGGATCGACCGGCTCGTGGTCCCGACGACCCTGGCATCATCCGGCGAACCGTGCCAGGGCCGGACGTGCACCACCGGCGGGCCGGAGGTCCCGTCAGGCACAGGGTACGCGCGGGCGGCGTCACCCGGCGCAGGCCGGCCCCGGCGAAGTCGCTATAGTGACGCGACCGGGCCCGCGGCGTGCCCGGAACATGCCCGACCCGGGCGCGTCCCTCGTGCGGAGTTCGTCCGGGGTTGCCGTGGCGCCTCCGCCGCAGGGAGCGCACCGAACGATCGTGAAGCACGGAACCGCGCCGGACAGCCAGCCGCTGGTGGTCTTCGGACCGCGCTCCCTGCTGTACGACTTCGGCGTGGATCACCCGCTCACGCCGCGCCGGTTCGGCTCCGGGATCGACCTGCTGCGCGCCGTCGGGGCCGACCACTTCCTGCCGCCGCCGGAGGCGTCCGATGCGGAACTGCACCGCGTCCACGACCCGGAGTACGTCTCCGCGGTGCACATGCTCTCCGAGTATCCCGATGCGGGACCCATGCTGGGCTTCTCCACCTGGGGGGACGACCCTCCGTTCTACGGGATGCACGAGGCCGCCGCGGCCGTCGCCGGCGGCTCGATCGCGGCCATGGACCGGATCCTCTCCGGGGCCGCCACGCACGCCTTCCACCCGGGCGGCGGACTCCACCACGCGATGCCGCACCGCGCGAGCGGGTTCTGCATCTACAACGACACCGCGCTCGCCGTGGCACGAGCCCGGGACGCGGGGCACCGGGTCCTCTACGTCGACCTGGACGTGCATCACGGAGACGGGGTCGAGGCCATCTTCTGGAACGACCCGCAGGTCCTGACCGTCTCCTTCCACGAGTCCCCCACGGCGCTCTTCCCCGGCACCGGGTTCGTCCAGGAGTGCGGCGGCGACGACGCGCTCGGCACCGCCGTCAACGTGCCCCTCGAGCCGGGCACCAGCGATGCGTCGTGGCTGGAGGTCGTGCATCGCGTGGTCCCCCCGCTGGCCGCCGCGTTCCGCCCGACCATCCTGGTCAGCCAGCACGGCAGCGACACGCACGCCTACGACCCGCTGGCGCACCTCAACCTGACCACCCGGGCGATGGCGCAGGCCGTCCGGCTGGTGGACGAGCTCTCCCACAGGCACACGGAGGGCCGCTGGCTCGCCACGGGGGGCGGTGGGTACGACGTCTATCGGGTGGTGCCGCGGGCATGGGCGCTCGTCTGGCTGGCCCAGGCGCACCGCGAGGTCCCGGACGAGACGCCGGCCGCGTGGCGGGCGAAGTGGGCCGGGGACGCGGAGCGGCACTTCCAGGCTCCCATGCCGCTGACCATGCTGGACCCGGCGGACCTGGTGGCCGGCGAGCCGACCCGGGTGCGGGAGGCGAACCTCCGGACCGCCGACACGGCCCTGCAGTCCTCCCTCCGGTCGCTCCCGGAGATCTCCGCCGCCTGACCCGCCCCCCGGCCCGCGGGCCGTGCCCCGGCGGGGCGATCCCCTCCGCCGGCCATCCACCCGGGGTCGACCTCTGCCGGACGCCCGCCGGCGGGACGGCTCGGTCCTGTCCTCCGCGGCCGGCCGATCACGGTGGATTCGCGGACCTCCGGGAGTCCGGCCGTGTCGCGCGGATATCGCACGCGAGCGGCCCCGTATCGTACGCATATCTGCCGTTGCGCATGCCTTGACATGCCATCCGGACGGCATAGGCTTGGGCCATCACGCCTGCCGGGCGCGTTCTCTTCCGCGGTCCTCGGTCACTGCCTGGGCGTCCGGCGAGCCCGTCATCACGGAGGTGCCGAATGAGCGTGAACTCCCAGCCCGAGATCGAGGCACTGTTCACCGAGCAGCGGGAGTTCGCGCCCCCGCCCGCGCTGGCGCGGGACGCCAACGCCAAGGCGGACATCTACGATCGCGCGGAGCAGGACTTCGAGGGCTTCTGGACGGAGCAGGCGGAGAACCGCCTCACCTGGTTCCGCAAGTGGGACAAGGTCCTCGAGTGGAACCTGCCCTACGCCAAGTGGTTCGTCGGCGGCCAGCTCAACGTGGCCTACAACTGCGTGGATCGCCACGTCGAGAACGGCCTGGGCTCCAAGGTCGCCTACTACTGGGAGGGCGAGCCGGGCGATGCCCGCACCCTGACCTACGCGGACCTGCAGCGCGAGGTCAACAGGTGCGCCAACGCGCTCCTCTCCCTCGGCGTCAAGACGGGCGACCGGGTCGGCATCTACATGCCCATGATCCCGGAGCTGCCCATCGCCATGCTGGCGTGCGCGAAGATCGGCGCGCCGCACGTGGTGGTCTTCGGCGGCTTCAGCTCGGACGCCCTGCAGGGCCGCATGATCGACTCCGAGGCCGTGGCCCTCATCACCGCCGACGGCGGCTGGCGCAACGGCAAGGTCCTCGACCTGAAGGACGCCGCCGACGTCGCGGTCTCCAACTCGCCGACGATCAAGAACGTGCTGGTCGTCCAGCGGACCGGCCACGGTGTCCCCATGACCCCCGGCCGCGACCACTGGTGGCACGAGATCGTCGAGTCCCAGTCGGACCAGTGCGACCCGGTGCCGGTCGATTCCGAGCACCTGCTCTACCTGCTGCACACCTCCGGCACCACCGCCAAGCCGAAGGGGATCATGCACACGACCGGCGGGTACCTGACCGGCGTGGCCACCACGCACAGCACGATCTTCGACATCAAGCCGGACACCGTCTACTGGTGCGCCGCGGACATCGGCTGGGTCACGGGCCACTCCTACATCGTGTACGGGCCGCTGGCGAACGGCACCACCTCGATCATGTACGAGGGCGCGCCGCAGTACCCCGAGCCGGATCGCTGGTGGTCCATCGTCGAGAAGTACAAGGTCAACGTCCTGTACTGCGCGCCCACCGCGATCCGCGCCTTCATGAAGCAGGGCGAGACGTGGCCGGCGAAGCACGACATGTCCTCGCTGCGGATCCTGGGCACGGTGGGCGAGCCAATCAACCCGGAGGCCTGGCTCTGGTACCACAGGAACATCGGCGGCGGCCGCTGCCCGGTGGTGGACACCTGGTGGCAGACCGAGACGGGCATGATCCTGATCACGCCGCTCCCCGGGGTCACCACCCTGCGCCCCGGCTCCGCGACGCGCCCGTTCCCCGGCGTGGGGGCCAAGGTCGTCGACGCGGCGGGGCAGGACGTCCCCGACGGCGCCGGCGGCGGCTACCTGGTGCTGACGCGCCCGTGGCCCTCCATGCTGCGCGGCATCTACAAGGATCCCGAGCGCTTCCAGAACACCTACTGGAGCCGCTTCCCCGGCTACTACTTCGCCGGCGACGGCTGCAAGGTCGATGCGGACGGTTACTTCTGGCTCCTGGGCCGTGTCGACGACGTCATGAAGGTCTCCGGACACCGGATCAGCACGATCGAGGTGGAGTCGTCCCTGGTGGACCACCCCTCGGTCGCGGAGGCGGCCGTGGTCGGGCGCAGCGACCCGATCACCGGCGAGGCGATCTTCGCCTTCGTCATCCTGAAGACGAGCGCCGAGCCGAGCGACGCGCTGGCGGCCCAGCTTCGCGAGCACGTGGCGACGAAGATCGGCGCGATCGCGCGCCCCAAGATGGTGATGTTCACCCCGGAACTCCCCAAGACCCGCTCCGGAAAGATCATGCGGCGCCTGCTGCGTGACATCGCCGAGAACCGGCCCCTGGGCGACGTGACCACGCTGGCCGACTCCGGGATCGTGGATACGATCCGGGTGAAGGCGCAGTCGAGCGAGGCGGAACAGCTCATCTGACGCATCGTCAGGGGAGCGACAACCGGTTGGTGGACCAGGGGGCGGTCGACCGCACCGCCCCCTACCGGAAAGGAGTTCGCGCGTGGCTCAGGCCCAAGGCATGCCGGCGAAGGAGGCGAATCCCGCACCCCTCGGTCTCGCCGGGTTCGCCCTCACGACGTTGATCCTGTCCTTGGTCAATTCGGGTCTCGTCACCGGCAGCTCCCTGGCGATCGTGGTCGGCCTGGCGCTCGCCTACGGCGGGCTCGGCCAGCTGATCGCCGGCTGGTGGGAGTTCAAGAACGGGAACACGTTCGGGGCCGTGGCGTTCAGTTCGTACGGCGGCTTCTGGTTGAGCTTCGCCGCCTTCGTGTTCATGTTCCAGGGCAAGGACGCCGGCAACGTCGTCGCCTGGTACCTGCTGGCGTGGGGGATCTTCACCTTCTACATGTGGGTCGCCACCCTGAAGGGCGCCCGCGTGACCATGGTGGTCTTCCTCCTCCTCTGGATCACCTTCGTGGTCCTCGCGCTTGGCGCCTTCAACGGCGCGGCGGCCGGCACCGGCCTGACCCAGATCGGCGGGTACATCGGCATCCTGACCGCGATCGCTGCCTTCTACGGCTCGGCCCGCGCGGTCATCAACCAGGAATGGGGCACGGAGGTGCTGCCCGGCTAGCGCCCGCTCGACCCGGCCTCATGCCGGGTGCACTCACGACGAAGGCCGGTCCCGTCACGGGGCCGGCCTTCTGGTTCGTCCGGGGCGCCGGATGGCGTGCTGCTGGTGCGCCGGATGCCGTGCGGCCGCTGCGCCGGCGGATGGCCTGCGGCCGCTCCGCCGCCCGGGCGGGTGCTACGCCGCTCCGGCCTCAAGCACGAAGAGGCGGGCGTGGAAGTCCCCGCGGGCGGCGGTCTCCCGGCGATCGGCCTCCAGAAGGAGCCCGGCACGCATCAGTTCGTCGCCGCCGCGCAGCCCGGCGTTTGCCCCGGCGAGGGTGTCCTCGACTGCCGGCCAGGTGGAGACGCGGTACGCGAGGTCCGGGTCCAGGCCGCGCAGCCGCAGCCGGCCCGGACCGGAGTTCGCCCCGTTCAGCACCGCGTAGTGCCCCACCACCGCGGAGCGGCGGTCCGCCGACACCACCATCCAGGCGGTCTCGTTGCCGTCGAGCGGGCTGCGGAGCCGGACGAACCGTCCCCGCTGGAACAGGTCGCGGTGCCGGACGTAGAAGGCGACCTGCCCGGCCACCTCGCGCCGCTCATCCGCCGACATCGTCGTGGGATCCAGCTCGTAGCCGAAGACGCCGAAGAAGGCGACCGCCGCCCGGGTGGCCAGCGGGGTGATGCGGCCGGTCTGATGGTTGGGGACCGCCGAGACGTGCGCCGCCATGGCGCTCAGGGGGTACGCCAGCGAGGTGCCCCACTGGATGCGGAGCCGCTCCACCGCGTCGGTGTCGTCGCTCGTCCAGCCCTGCGGCGCGTAGGCGAGGAGCCCGGGGTCGAAGCGCCCGCCCCCGCCGGCGCAGGACTCGAACAGGATCTCGGGGAACGCCGCCGTCAGCCGCGCGTAGAGGTCGTAGACGCCCAGGATGTAGCGGTGGAAGAACTCGCCCTGTCGGCCGGGTGGGAGCCCGAGGCTGTACGGCTCCGTGATGTTGCGGTTCATGTCCCACTTCACGTACGAGATCGGCGCACT
>JAJYDP010000774.1 GCA_021777365.1 Chloroflexota bacterium
AGAGGCACGTGACGACGCGACTCGTCACAGCGGCGCCGGACGAATCCTCCGCTTGACGATGCGCCCGATGTCCCTCGTGGAGATGGGATACAGCTCCGGAGCCGTGTCGCTGGCCGGTCTGCTCCGCGGTGAACCCCCCCATGCCGGTGACCAGGGGCTTGGCATCCGAGAGATCGCCGAGATCATCGCCGTTGGTGGCTGGCCCGCCCTGCAGACCAAGACGGTCAATCAAGCGCTCACAGCCGTGCGCAGTTACCTGACCGAGTCGGCCCGTGTTGACCTTCGACGGATCGAGGGTCCGCGACACGAACCGGCGCGCGTTGCGAGGGTCCTGAGGTCGCTCGCGAGGTACACCGCGTGTGCGATCGGTGCCAAGCCGATTGCCGACGACGCGAGCGACCCTGACGATCCAATCAGCCGTCAGACGGTCAGCGAGTACCTGTCCGCGCTGACTCGGATATTCGTCCTCGAGGATCTCCCTGCCTGGGCGCCCACGTTGCGAGCCACGGACCGGGTGCGGAAGAAGCCAAAGCACCACTTCGTCGATCCGTCGATCGCGGTTGCGGCACTCCGAGCGGATCCGGATCGTCTCGTGCTTGAAGTTGACACGCTCGGCTTGCTCTTCGAGTCACTCGTCGTTCGCGACCTGCGCGCGTATGGCCAGGCGATGGGCGCGTCGGTTCTGCACTATCAGGAGCAACGCATCGAGGTCGACGCCATCGTTGAGTGCTCCGACGGTCGGTGGGCGGCATTCGAGATGAAGCTCGGACCCTCCCAAATCGAGGCTGGCGTCGAGTCGCTCTTGGCGCTGCGACGGCGAGTCGCCGGGAACCGACAGGGCGAGCCCGCGTCGCTGAATGTGATCACCGGGTGGGGTTATGCGTACCAGCGGCGGGACGGAGTGAACATCATCCCCATCGCTGCGCTCGCACCCTGACGATCAAGCCCTCATTGGGTCCAGGCGTCGAATTGGCTGCGCGCACAACCGCCGAAGGCAAGAACCTCAGCCAGGTCGTCCGTGGCCTGCTCGAGGACTACGTCCATCGCCCCGTGCCCAAGCACGCTGCCCAGCGCCGCAGCCCCGGCAGCTCAGGCGCGCGTCTCTGCGCAATAGTCATCCAGGGACTGGTATGTCACGCGTTGCGCCGTTCCGAGTGGGTCGTGGCCCGCGCGGTCCGTGGCCGAGGGTCCGAACGCGGCCCGAGCGTGCGGGTTCGTGCACGGCCGCGCGGCCCGGCAGCCTCGACCGTCGTTCCGGGCCCGGGTTCCGGTGCCTGGGCGCACGCACTTGCCGCATAGCAGTCCCCGGATGCATGTTCCGCAGCGATTCGGGGCCTGGCGGCCGATAGCATGCGGGTAGTGCATACGGTGCAAGTTTGGCCGGCGGCGAGAGGCTGCGGCGGCGGCGCAAGTCTGGCCGGCCGCGAGAGGCCCCCGACCGGCTACCGGTTCACTTGCGCGACGGCTTCCGCTCGAGCTGGCTCACGCGCTGGACGCTCACGCCCAGGAGCGCGCCGGTATCGCGGGAGGTGTACCCGGCCGCGCGGATCTCGGAGACCGCGCGCCGCATCGTGGACGACGCGGATTCCTGCGCCCGCGCCGCCTCCTGCCGCGCACGCGCCGCCTCCTCGATCAGATCGCGCAGCGGGCCCACCGACGCCAGGTCGGGATCGATCGCGACGTCGAACGAATCCGCCGGGACGTCTCGCATGAGCGCGATCACTTCGCGGAGCCGTGGTACGGCCTGATCCAGCCGGCGTACCTGCGTGAACAGGCCGCGTTCACCGGGCACCTCCACGAACCACCACCGGCCATCGCGGACGGCCCGACGCGCCCAACCGAGGAGTATCTGGGCCTCGCCGACTGAAGCGTCCCGTTGGGGTCCTACAGTCTCCTCGGCGGCCTGTGCGCAGACCCGCACGCCGCACGGCCGTCCCTTCACAACGAGTTGCGTTATGAAGGGCTAGCGTCTATAACCTGCGCAACACGCTTCCGAATGAAGGGTTGCCATGCCGCACTACGTGCGCCGGCACTGGCCGGGGGTCCCCGGCGGGTTCGGCCGCTCGGCCCGCAGCTTCGACTACGACGCCTTCGTGCCGGATCCCATCGCTGACGCCGAGCTGACGTTCTCCGCGCCGGCGGTCGACGCGATCTCCCAGGCGGAGCGTGCCCTCCGCGACGTCCAGCGATCGCCCGAGCTGGCGGGCCTGGAGTCGTTGAGCCACCAGCTGCTGCGGACCGAGGCGGTGGCTTCGTCGTGGATCGAAGGCCTGCAGCTGTCGCATCGACGCCTGGCACGCGCGCTGTTCGACGCCGCGTCCGCCGACAACACGGCGCGGGCGGTGATGGGCAACATCGATGCGATGGAGCAGGCGGTGCGGCTCGGGGCGGAGGCGCGCGATCTCGACACCGACGATGTCCTGCGCATCCACCGGCTGCTGCTGGAGCGGACGCCGGATGCTGGCACCGCGGGACGCCTGCGCGACCGGCAGAACTGGATCGGGAGGGACGGATCGTCGCCGTACCACGCCGAGTTCATCCCACCCCCCGAGGGGGACGTGCCCGGGCTGGTCGCCGACCTGTGCGCGTTCGTGAATCGCGGGCACCTGCCCGTCATCGCGAAGGCCGCGATCGCCCATGCCCAGTTCGAGACCATCCATCCGTTCGCCGACGGCAACGGTCGGGTCGGGCGGGCCCTCATCCACGTCGTGCTGCGCCGCGGAGGTGTCGCGGAGCCGTTCGTGCCGCCGGTGAGCGTCGTGCTCGCGGCGAACGTGCGCCGCTACGTGGACGGGTTGACAGGGTTCCGAGAGGGACGCGTCTCGGAATGGTGCGAGCTCTTCGGACGATCGCTGCGCGACGCGGCGGTCGCCTCCGAGGAGCTGGGCGGCAACCTCGCCGCGCTGCAGGAAGAGTGGCGCGTGGCGGCAGGTAATCTCAGGCGCACCTCCGCAACACAGAAGCTCATCCAGGCCCTGGG
>JAJYDP010000775.1 GCA_021777365.1 Chloroflexota bacterium
CGAGAACGTCGCGGCCCTCGCCAACCTGGGGTTCTCCGCGGACGAGCTGGCCGAGATCGACCGGTACGCGGTCGAGGGCGGCGTCAACCTGTGGGAGAAGCCGAGCACCGAGCAGCGCGTCTAGGCGGTCGATGAACACAGAGAACGGGGGCGAGATATCGTCTCGCCCCCGCATTGTCCGCTCGCACGGGGTTGGTCGCCGAGTGGCCCCCCGCGATCTCCGGAACGGCGATTACGGCCTGCGGCCGCTGCCGCCTCCTCCGCCGCCACCGCCGATGGCCCGTACGTCGACGTAGGTGAGATTGTTCGGCGCGTCGACGACCGGTGTTGCCGCCGTGCCTTCGGCCGGTCCGGTAAAGCCGGTGGCCTCGTTGGCCACGATCGCCGACGTCAGGTCCACGCCCGATCCGCTCGGCACATAGAAGGTGATGCGGTAGTAGCCGGGCTGGTCAGGCTTCCAGCCGCCCACCGACGCGCCGAAGACATACTTGCCTCCGACGTTGAGCTCAGGCGCGAAGCTGACCGGGATGATGCTGCCCGAGTCCCACGCCGTTCCGAGCCACGTCATGCCCTCCGGCACGCTCGCCCCCAGGTACTGGATCACCAGCTTCGGGCTGGCGGACACGACCGTGGCGTAGTTGCCCTCGTACGTGACGGTGTTCGTCCCCTGCAGCTCGTCGAGGCTGCTCGGGTACTCCAGCACGGCCATGGTGTAACCCGTCATGGGAGAGGCAAGCAGCTTGTAGAGCGTGACCTCGAGCCGGAAGGGCGTCCTGACCTTCGGGTTCACCGACTCGATGTTGTCGCCCCAGTCGATGTACGTGACGGCTTCACCTGCCTGGAGAGCGAAGTCCGCCTGCCACGTGTTCCCGACGGTCTTCTGCGCATACCACGGGCCGCTCGCCTCGAGCGCCGCGATCTGCTCCGTGGTCAGACCGGGGTACAGGCCGCCATACGGCACCGTGAACGACGGCGCCGCCAACGGGGCGATGGCGAACCCGTCCACGGCGATGGCCGGGTAGGAGAGGTTGTTCACAGCGGTGGTCTCTCCGCCGCCGCCGCCTCCTCCTCCTCCGCCGCCGCCCGGAGTCCCCTTTGCGAGAACCCCGGCGGGGGCCAGCATGGCCACGACCAGGATGAGTACAAACGGGGCGAGGGCACGGCCCGTCGCGCCGACAGCGAGCTTGCGCATGGAGCACTCCCTCCAGTGCTGACCTGTCCGCGACATCTGTCGCATCCCCCCCAAGGGTCTCCGGGCACCCTGAACGCTAGCGGCCCATCCCATGGCCGGTCTGTAGGAACAGGAGTACTTTCCGCGTAGGAGTCTTCCCACCCGGTCACCGCGGTGGGAGAATGACGCGGCGCGGGTTGACTGCGCGCCTCCAGGCATCCCCGCAAATGGAGGCGTGCGGACATGACTCGGGTGCTCTTCGCCGACGACCACGTGGTGGTCCGCCAGGGCGTGCAGCGCCTGCTGACCGCGGCCGGCAACATCGAGGTGGTCGGCGTCGCCGCGACCGGGCCCGAACTGCAGGCGCTGGTGCTCGCGGAGCCCGCGGACGTGTGCCTGCTCGACCTCGGGATGCCGGGCGGAAGCCTCGAGCTCATCGCGACGCTTCGGAAGCTCCGACCCGGCCTGCGCATCCTCGTCTTCTCCGGGCAGGCGGAGGACGAGATGGCGCTCCGGTGCCTCACGGCCGGGGCGGCCGGCTACGTCGAGAAGACCGCTTCGGCCGACGAACTCATCGACGCCGTGCGGACGGTCGCCGCGGGACACTCCCACGTCACCTCCAGGACGGCCCAGCTCCTGGCGAGCCACCTCACTCGTGAAGACACCACGCTGCCGCACGAGCGGCTGTCCCGCCGCGAATACGAGGTGTTCCGTGGCCTCGCCGCCGGAGGGAGCCTCACCGAGATCGCGTCCGAGCTCGGGATCTCGGTGAAGACCGCGAGCACGTATCGCACCCGGCTGCTCGAGAAGATGGGGTTGTCGCGGAACGCGGAGCTGACGCGGTACGCCATCGAGCGGGGGCTCCTGTGACGACGTCGCGAGCCGGGAACGGGCCCGGAACGCGCGCGGCCAACCCGCCGGGTGGTGCATCCTCGCCGGGTGGCGCCTCGAGACGAGGCGGGGCCAGCATCGCCGTCATCCCGCCGCTCCACCGCACCCCGCGTGAGTGGCGCTGGCTGAACGCCCTCGACGACGCCCCGGTCGCGCTGGCCGTGCTCACGCCGATCCGTGATGCCGCCGGCGGCATCGCCGACTTCCGGATCGAGCACGCGAACCACGCGTGGCGACGCCTGTTCGGGCAGCCGCAGGGCGGGCTCGTCGGGCGCAGGCTCTACGAGGCGCTTCCCGTGATCGCGGGAGAGCGGGCCGTGCACGCCGCCGTCATGGATGGTGGCCAGCCGGCCGTCGGCTTCATGGAGCTCTTCGACTCCGTTCTCGTGGAGCACCAGGTCGTCCGATCGGGCGGATCGCTGGTCCTGAGCGCGCGCGACGTCACGGAACGGCTTCGCGCGGCACGCGCGCTCCGCGCGAGCGAGGAACGGTATCGCACGCTCGTCGAGGCGCTCGACGGGATCGTGTCCGTGCGCGACATGGAGGCCGGCACCTCGTGGGTCAGCCCGCAGGGAGAACGCATCCTGGGCTACCCGCCGGGCCGCCTCGCCGAGCCGGGATTCTGGCGCTCGCTGGTCGTTCCGGAGGATCGTGCCCGGGCCTCGGAGACCTGGGACCACGACCAGGACCTGAACGGGTACGACCTCGAATACCGCGTCCGCCGGGCGGACGGCGCCACGATCTGGCTCCACGAGCGGATGACGTGCGTGCGCGACGCGGACGGAAGGGCGCTGCGCTGGTACGGCATCTCCTTCGACATCACCGCCCTGAAGGTCCACGGCCGGCGAAGGATCCGCAGCGCGCGGCTCGAGGCGATCGGACAGTTCGCGAGCGGCGTCGCACACGACTTCAGCGA
>JAJYDP010000776.1 GCA_021777365.1 Chloroflexota bacterium
TGACGACTCACTGTCATGCGGCAACGGCCCGGCCGACCCGCGCATATCAGGGTGACCATCGTCGCACGGACCTGACCTCGAGCGCGCCCTGCCCCACCCCCTTGACGAGTCCTTCCATATCAGGAGCGGATGGCGCACCGCATGCAAGAGGAGGAGCCCATACGTGCCGGCGAGCGCGACGAGGAGCACGCCGCTCTCCTTGGGATGCGTCCAGCCCGGTCCCGCAAGCGCGATGTACGGCACCGTGAGGAAGAGCGCGAGCACAGGCGCCTCGACCTCCAGCACGACGAGCCAGAAGCTGACCGTCAGGACAAAGAGCAGCGCGCCCGCCAGCCGGAGCCATGCCACGCCGTGCCCTCCGGGCGGGCCGGCGGTCGGGGGCTGCGGAAGGCTTCTTCCCGCCACGGTCGTGACCTTGCGCCGCTGCTGAAGGGCGCAGCCTGCGTCAGTGGTGATGGCTCAAGGGTGGCCGCGGGCCATTCACCACGCTGAGCGCGGTCCAGATGATCACGATGGCCAGGACGGCCGCGGCGAGGATGACTGCCGGCGACACGATCGAACCCCCTTTGGGAGCGGATCGGTCTCGCCAGTTGCTCCGCGCGGTCCCGGCGGCCGGGTTTGAACCGCGCCTCGCTGCCCTCCGCCGTGCCCAACAGCATCGCACCGATCGTTCGACTGCGCGAGAGCCATCAGACCCACCGTCGTGCCACGCGCGAGCCGGACTAGGTTGTGCGCACGTCGCTGATCGGAAAAGACCTCCTCGCGGCGTGGGCCAAACGGGACGGTCGCGCCGCACGGATCAACGGTCTTGGCGAGGCTCCCTTTTCGGCACACCCGCAGAGAAGGAGTAACAGGCACGATGCGGACATGGTGTTGGCGTCGACGAGCTGTCGCCGATCTACACGCTGTGGCCGCGGCAGCTCGCCAGGACCATGTCGAGGAAGAGCGCGGCACTCCAGCTGAACCGATCGCTGCCGTGGCCCGAGCCCTCCAGCGGGTCGAAGTACTCACGGAAGCCCGAGCGGCGGACGAGCTCCACCGAGCTAGCGACGATCTCCTCGGCCAGGCTGGTCCGGCCGTGCTGGCGGAGGCCATGCCAGAGCAGCCAGTTGGTGTTCAGCCAGACCGGTCCGCGCCAGTAGCGCTCGGGGTCGAAGTCGGCCGCGCGTTCGGCGTAGGTCGGGACGAGATAGTGGAGGCCGCCTCGACGCGGGTGGAACGAGGGCGACTCGAGCTCCCTGCAGATCGCCGCCACGACCGACGGCGGCAGGTCCGGATCGAGGAGCGGCGCGAACGAGACGATGGTGTCCTCCGGTTCGCGCTGGTCCCGCCGCAGGTCCCAGGCACAGAAGCGTTGCCGCTTCGGGAGCCACTGCTCGCCGATGAGGGCCTCGTGGATCCGCCGCGACGCGGCGTGGTGGGGCGCCGGGTCCGCGTCGATCAGTCCGGCGATCTCGGCCAAGGCGTGCTCCGACCAGAGCATGATCGCGTTGAACAGGGGGTCGACCATCAGGAACGGCGAGGCGACAGTGACCCGGGCGTCGTCGTAGCCGGTCTCGCGCTCGAGCGTCAGCAGGTACAGGAACCGATCGTAGTCGGCGTCGGTGGGCCGGTCGGCGGCCGCGGCCTGATCGAGGTCGCGGCGCCGGTAGGGCGGGAGGGCGCCCGCCGGGACCGCGATGCGGTCGAAGTCGCGGTCCCAGGCGGGGGAGTCGTCGAGCCCGGACTCCCAGGGATGGACGATGGCCGCAAGCCCGGTGCCGCGCGGATCCCGGGCCGTGGCCAGGTAGCGCTGCTGGGCCACCAGCCGCGGATAGAGCCGCTCCAGCCAGGCGAGCGAGGCCGCGCGCTGGTCGGGGGGCGCGTGGCGATGGACCTCCAAGGCTGCCCGGGCATGGATCGGCGGCTGGGTGATGCCGGAGGTCGCGCGACCGCGCGGCGCCGCGGGCGACCGCTCGGCCTGCCAGACGTCCGGGCCGGGGAAATAGGCCCCCGCCGGAGCCGCCGGGTCGAAGGCGATGGAAGGGACCATGCCGGTGGTCCATTGCGCCTCGAACAGCGTCTCGAGCTCCAGGCGGGCCCGCGCGGCATCGTGCCAGGAGCGGCCCACCGCGATGAACGCCGAGTCCCAGCTCCACTGGTGCGGGTAGAGCGCCTGCGAGGGTCGCGTGTAGCGGCCCGTCCAGTTGGCGTCGAGCACCTCGCGGGCGGCGTCTAGGAGGTCGTCGGACGTTCGCAAGGCTGTCGCGAGATCTCGGCTGACGGAATGGCCCGAGAGGCGGGAGGTCGGTCGGCGCTGGGACACGGCACAAGTATCCACCCTCGGCTGTCCGGGTGATGTGTGCCGCCGATGCCCGGTCACCATCCGCGCATCGTGAGGGGCCGAGCGGGGACGCCTCCGACGAGTGCGCAGGAGGGGCGGCCGAGGTCAGTGTGCCGGGGCCGCCGGGAATTCCCGGCGGCCCCGCGGATGCCATGTGGTCCGATGATGCGCTCAGTGCTCATTCACGGCCGCGACCAGGTCGGGCACCAGGTTGGCCGCATTCGGCGTGCCCAGCCCCGTCACCGGATCCCAGCCGGTGGTCGCCGGGTAGCCGGGGATCGACGAGACGGTCTGGTTGGTGTTGCCGGTGGCGATGTCGAAGAAGTCGTTCGCGTAGCGGGTCGCGTCCGCTCCAATCTTGTACAGGCCCGGGTTGATCAGCCCGAGGCCGCCGCCGTTGATCTGGTCGGCAATGGCGACCAGGCCCGCCCACTGCGGCGTGGCGAGCGAGGTGCCACCGATGTCCCACCAGCCGGCCGAGCAGGGCTCACCGTTGGTGCCGCAGGTCACGTCACTGGCGTTGCCATCGGGGGGCAACGAGAGGTAGACGAGCCCGCCGGTCGCGGCGCTGGCCTGGAAGGCCACGTCCGGGACGCCGCGCATGGTACTGATCGGCGTGCTGCCCGCCGGCAGGGCGTTCTGCCAGCCTGGCTT
>JAJYDP010000777.1 GCA_021777365.1 Chloroflexota bacterium
CCTTCACAAAGGTCGCCCCGTTCCTCGGGTTCGGCTGGTTCGTGCTCCGCCGCCGGTGGCGGGCGGTCGCCGTCACGGCAGGGGTCGGATTGGCCCTGGTCGCCGCGTCGGCCGTCCTGCTGCCCGGAGCGTGGCCGGCCTGGATCGGGATGCTGCGGGCCTTCGGGTCGGAGCCGACGTTCGGCGGCCCCTTCGTCCCGAACGTCCCGCTGCTGCCCCGCCTCGTCGTCGCCGTGGCCGTACTGGCGCTTGGCACCGCGCGCCGCCAACCTGCCGTGCTCGCGCTGGTGGTGCTCCTCGCGCAGCCGGACCTGCAGCCGTGGGCGCTCGGCTACCTGGCGGCGGTGCCTCGGCTGCTGACGCCGGTCAGCGGCGCGGCGATACGTCTTCCGATCGACGGACACTGACAACCACGACGGCCATCGCCATGCGGCGACAACGGGTGGGCTCAGCCAACTACGACGGCGGCGGCGATTTCTCCGACCGGTTCCCGCTCACGCTCACGTCCCGCCCACGCGACCAGCGGGCTCGCGGCGAGGTCCGCGACCTTTCGTCGGGATCCAGCGCCAAGTTGGCGGGCGGAGTAAGGGCACCACGCCGACCAGTATGGAGAGGCTGGACCACCAGAGGACGGGCACTGCGAGCAGCGCGGCGATGGGGACCGTCCAGCGTCGGTCCGTCAGGCCGCCCCAAACTACGAGCATGCTTGCGAGGATCATGCGGAGCGCGAGGGGCGAGGACAGGATGGGCGCGATCGGTGCCGGGATCGCGACGCTCTCGCTCGCGCGCAAAGTGGTGAACCATGCTGGCCACCAATCGGGGGCGAGGACGAACGACAGGCCGACGAGGAGTGCTGTCGCTGCGAGCGCGATCGCGAGCGAATGCCATTCACGGCGCACGGCGAACCAAAGCAGGCCGATCCCCGGCGTGACCTTCGTGAGCAGTACGAACGACCAGACGGCGGGCCAGCGGAAGCCCGCGACGATTGCGGCGGCGAGGAGGAGCTGGATGTTGCCGACCGAAAACTGGCTCTTGTGACCCATCCGTGGGTGGTCACCGCCCCGGGAGCGGCGGGCAGAGCCCGCCCAGGCTGAGCATGGCAAGCGCGATGAGCGCTCGAGCGGAGTGGAACCCGAAGGCGATCCGGGTGAGCAGGCGGATCTTCGTGTTGACGGACTCGACCCGGGCGTTGGAGAGGCCATGGAGCAAGGTCGCCCCGATCCCCGGGCGGTTCTTCGCGATCTTGCGGGCGAGCTCGACGAAGGCCGGGATCTGGCAGCGCCTGGCCCAGGCGAGCCAGCGCTCGAGGAGCCGCCGGCCCTCGGCTCCCCGGAGGGCGAAGACCATCCGGAGCTCTTCCTTCAACAGGTACGCTCGATACAGCGGCTCGTTCGTCGCGGCGATCCAGGCGAGCTTGGTCTGCTGCCGCTCGGTGAGATCCTCGGGGTTCTTCCAGAGGGCGAAGCGGGCCCCCTTCAGATCCTGGGCGAGGGTCGTCTCCCCGTGCCGGCGGGCCGCGTTCCAGACCTCCCGGCGCACCGCGTCGAGGGCCTCGGTCGCCCACGACACGACGTGGAACGGGTCGAGGCACAGGGTGGCGCCCGGACACCGCCGTCGGACGACCCGCTCGATCCACTCCGCGCCGTCGGCGCTCACGAGCTCGATCGCCGCACTCCGCTCCTCACCGAGCGCCTCGAAGAAGCGCTCGAGGGTCGCCTCACTCCGGCCCTCGGCGGCCCACACCAATCGTCCGCTCTCGTGGTCGACCACGACCGTGATGTAGCGCTGGCCGCGGCGGTGGCTGATCTCGTCGATCCCGATCCGGCGCAGGCCTTCGAGCCGATCGGCCCCGGCCTCGGCGTCGGCGACGACCCGGGTGATGATCGCGCCCACCGTCCGCCAGGCGCACCGCACGAGGGCGACCGTCGCGCTCTTGGAGGTGCGGGTCGCGAGCCAGGCGACGGTGTCGTCGAAGCTCCGCGTGTGGCCGGCCCCGTGGCGGGCCCAGGGGACCGCGGCCACCACAACCCCGTGCGCCGGGCACTGGACCCGTGGCGCCTCGGCTTCCAGGTACGCCTTCGTGGTCCCGAGATCGAGCGCCCGCCAACGCCGCCGCCCGTCGCCCGCGTCGTAGCCTGGGAAGCGCCGCTGGCAGATGCCGCACCTGCTCCGGTCGCGCTTCCTGAGCCGGACCTGCACGACCAACGCGCCCGTCCCCGTCTCGAACTCGACCGCCTCGACGATCGCCCCCTCGACACCGAGCAGCCGAGCCCATACCCTCACTCCGCGCACGCCGTCCTCCGACCTGGTCCGGTTTCCAACACTCCGAACCATAGGCAGGCGGCGTGCGCTGCTGTCAGCAGGTCAGCGCACCCACAGATTCAGCAGGAGACCCCGAAAACTCCATCGCGACGGGGTAGAGCGCGCTGAAGGCGAGCGCCCAGGGCCCCACGAGGTACACAAGTGCCCCAAACTCGACCGCGCACACGAGGAGACGAAATATCTGCCATGGGAGTAGATGCAATGGCAGAAGCGAGAGAGCCGCGGGCGGGCTGTAGAGGAAGGCGTCGCTCGTGCCGACGACGCCGGCATATGGGTGCCCTGCGGAGAAGGACCAGTAGGCGTGGGCGTCCCCGCCCGCTGCGCTGACGGCGATCAAGGCCAACAGCGCGACGCCGACCAGCGACAGGCCGTCACGTATCGCCCGCACGCGCAGCGGCGTCATGATCGTCGGAGGCCGGATCGCGGGCGTCGCCATGCGGCGCACGATACGCTCGTCCACGCCGTCGCGACCTCCCGTTGAGCCGCGGTGACCCTGAAAGCAACGGGGACGTCACCGCCCGGCGTGGTCAGGCATGAGCAGACCTCTATGGGATAACGGGAGGTCCCTCCCGTCTGAACGTCGATACGACGGGCACGTGGTCGTGCGCGGTGAGCAGGCGCGGGACAGCCGCCAGCACGGCCGGCGTGAGA